>JAULZZ010000020.1:0-3025 GCA_032117095.1 Paenibacillus sp. | reverse complement strand
GCATTATTCTTTCCTAAAAAACTGTTCGATTGTTGACCAAAACTTTGTGTTGCATCCACGTGGAGCATTCCTGAAAACGCTATAAAAAAACTGCCACCACACAAGATAAACCACCGCACTAGATGTCTTCTTGTGCGGTGACTCGAGCACACAGTCGCTTGTACACGCATGGTCTCTCCTCCTTTTTTCATTACATGCTCGTCCAAAAAAGCTTACCGCTACATTCCCAATGCTTGCCGACGACATCCTCATACTAATACTAAACACTGATTGGATACAGGAATCCTATCGGTTAAAAATGACAATGATTTCTTGTAAAATGGGATCTTTGGTATGGACGTTTTTAATCAGTGTTTAGTATCATACGGGCATCACGTGTTGCCGACGTTTTCTTAAAGGATACGCTACTTTGTACGCCCTTGTCCTGCGCATGCGGCACGTATAATAAAACTTTCTTTTTACATAACTCCTTACAATAAAAATAAATTACACTTAATTTTTATCGAGTTCATATGTTTTATAATAAATCATACGATGTTTTTTGTCAATATGTATTTTCGCTTTCTACGCCCTTTGCGACGCTTTGATGTGCGGGTGTCTTGTCCCGTAGGAAGGGGGCACGTATCCCCTTATTTTTGTGAAGGAGATCTTCCAATGCACCCTGCATATGTGTTGTGGTTTCAGCAAAAAAAAAACCTATCCCTAGGATGGCACACTGTCGCATGGAGCGCAGTAGGGATCATTGCCTCGGTCGGCTTTGTATTCCCTTCGTTGTGGTTCGTGCAACAAATGGCTGTCGCACTGTGCGTGTACGCCCTGTGTGCTTGTCGGGGGGGCGAGGCGTTGCGGATCGGTTGGGCGTTTGGGGCAGGGTGGTTTATCGGGGGGATGTACTGGCTGTATTATAGTTTGACGGATTATGGTGGGCTTTCGGGGCTCGTTGCCGTAGGCTGTATCGGGGGCGTCGCCGTGGTGTTGGCATTCCCTTATGCGCTCGTCTGTGCAGGATGGGCACAGTGGCGACGGGGAGCCCCCCTCATCGACGGTCTTTCATTTGGTCTTCTCTGGTATATCGCCGAATGGGCACGCACGACGTGGTATTTTTCGTTTCCTTGGGTGCAAAGTGGAGTCGCGTATGTAGACAGTCCGCTGGCCGTATGGTTGCCTTGGATCGGCGGAACGGGTGTTGGCGCACTTGCCATCGGATGCAGTGCAGCGGGCGGTGTTGCGTTGCATGCGTGGAGGCATGCACAAAAGGAAACTGCACGCATGGCGGTTTTTCGCCACAACGGTCTCCCCCTGCTCGCCATCGCCGCCTGTTACGTCATCAGCCTGTTCGTCCCCGTGATGTCGTTTACGACTCCTACGAAAGCGATCACGGTCGCCTTGGTGCAAACAAATGTTTCGCAAAAAGAAAAAATCGCACACGAAAACATCCGCGCACGATTAGAAAATTTAGAACATGCCCTTTTTTCGGCAACCGCCGATGTCGTATTCTCCCCCGAAACTGCCGTGCCCTTGCCTCCATCCCGTCTCGAGTCGTACGTACCCGGCTGGTGGGATCCGTTCGTTGCCCGATTGTCTGCTTCCCCGCAGCAGTATGTCATTGGGATACTCGAAGGATCGAGAGAAAACGGATACCAAAATAATCTCCTTGGGGTCGGCCATGCTACGCCTCTCTCCCGCTACACGAAAAAACATTTGGTTCCTTTTGGGGAATACGTGCCGTATGGTTTTGGGTGGTTTATGCGTTGGTTTCAAGCACCGATCGGGACGTTTGTGCCCCGACAACACGATGCCTTGTCGTATGTAGTCAAAAAAGAACGGATTGCGTTGACGATCTGCTTTGAAGATGCGTTTGGGGCAGCACTTGCTCGACGTTTTGACGATGCAAAAACCGCCCCGACGCTCCTCGCCAACGTGAGCAATGTGGGGTGGTTTGGCGATTCTGCGGTATTGCCTCAACATCGCCAAATCGCGCGTCTGCGGGCGATTGAATTGCAACGTCCGTTCGTGCGAGCGGCCAATACGGGACCAACACTCGTCGTCGATGCGTACGGTACGGTGACTGCTACACTGCCTGCGTACACGGAAGCGACATTGACTGCTACGGTACAAGGCAGGGAAGGACGGACACCGTATGCCCGCCTCGTGTCTCCATGGGGGGAAACCCCGTTCGTCTTGCTTGCTGTACTGTTGCTGGTCGGCTTGTGGAGAAAAAAAGGGAAATGAGCCGTTGCGTGTTTCACCGCACACGCGAGCCGAGTGTTTCATCCACCCGCTTTACACGCACGATGCCTTGCTTGCCCTGATAGTTTCGCCAGACGACGTACCCCAGTGCGAGGAGCAGTACGCCCAATAACCACGCCGTATAAGAGCCAATCGGGTTCGTCCCTGTTCCGCGGGGCAACACGATCGCAGGAGTCGTTTGAACAGTGTTTTTTGAACATGTCGATGGGGGGTCACAGGGCGAAAACAATGCATGCACCGCTTGTTCCCACACGGGGATCACAGTGGAGGGAAGCTCCTTTTTTTCTACAAAAAGCGTTTTTTTGATGTGTTGTGCGATGGAATCCAGCGTTTGAACTTTTTCTATCCCATGAGACACGACCACTGCTGGACGGATGAACGCATAATGCCCGTTCCACTGTTGGAAAACACGTTTTGCCTCGGATGCATTGCGTTGCTCCACCGCTTTTTTAAGTGCAGCGACTTCTTGTAATGCTACCGTCTTAAACGTCATCCATAAGGGTTCTTCCCCCTGTTGCAATGCCTCGACAACGAGGCGGACTTTCGCCACCTGGTACCGAATGTATGTCCCATTTGGAGACAGCGCATGCAATGCTTGCATCGCCTCCATCAACGTTTCACTCGTCATCCGCATGCCTTCTAGCGATGTGACGCCCGCATAGGAAATGTGTGATGCGCCTTTGACGACTTGTTCGAGTTGTTGGCGCACGTACACGTAACAATCCGTACGTTGACATCCCTGCTCCATTGTTTCATATGCTTTTTTTGCGTGTTC
>JAULZZ010000019.1:27802-44067 GCA_032117095.1 Paenibacillus sp. | reverse complement strand
TGTTTTTAATACGGGATTCGCACGATACACACCTATACCGAGGGTGACGCCATGTTTCCGTTGTCCACCCTGCGCTTTGGTGCTTGCACACTCGCCATCCCCACTGTCCTCGCAAGCAATCCCGTATACACCATTGTTTTTCTCATCATTCCTGTCGTCATCGTCGTCCACGCTCCTCTTCGTTTTGATGTGACTACACAAACCGGTACACGCACCAATTTGATAATTAAAACTATAACAAAAAAAAAAAAACAATGCTTTTGAGGCATCATTTTGCGCGTTTCATCTGCATGAAGCATATGCTATAAACCCATTTTCACCTAAGTTTGTCATCCTCCCGCTAAAGGAATCCCGCTGTGATAATGTTTTCAACCTGCGTTTCGTATTGCATACAAACAACAGACACGAATACACCCTAGATACAACAGCAATGTCAACAGGTTAAGAGCTTCCCTGAAAATATTGAAAATAAAAGAAAATCTAAAAAATCTTGATGTCTTGAGAAAAATCGGTTTCTCACTGATTCATCCCCTCCGAGATCATCCGCTTAACCTGTTGACGTTGGATACCAAACCGCATTTCAACCCATTTATAGATGCTATCGCCGTTTAACATTGCTAGCACTTGTCACTGTTCAGAAACTGAAAAACACACAGAAAAACGGTCATTCAAGTCGATCAACGGCAACATAAGAAAAAAGTCGGACATCCACTGGGGATGCTTGGTGCACAACCGTTGGGTTTGCGTGTGGCTCCCATCCGATGTGTCGCCAGAGTGTGTTGTGCTGGATCGTATAATGTGCGTCACGCAAAGACCAAGGCGCATGCGTGATGTTTCCGCGATATAGCGTATTGCCACGTGTCGTGTACAGCGAATAGCGTTCGCACAGCCAATGTGTCAGCGTTCCCGCACTCGCCTCAAACGGCGCACCGCTTGCTGTAATCGACGCATCGAAGACGACTTCGTCATACCGACAAACGTAGCGCATTGTCGGTGCTGTCCGTTCTTCTTTCGTGTGCGCAATACGGGCATACGCATACGGCAACGATGCGACCGTCCGTCCAATCCAAGCGGCCAACGCATGATTGGCGTCTAGACGCATGAACCATACGCCAGCAACACGCCCATGTGTGACGTACGTACGCACGTTGCATTCCAACAGTGCATGTGCACCAGGGACGCGAGGCAGTCCGCGGATGCGAATGTTTCGCATCGCAAAAGGTACGATAGAAACCCACGCTTGCCCTGCGAACGTGTCGATGTCAAGGGGGGCTGGAACACAGCTGCGCAAGACGGCGTGCGGGACGGGCCAGTGTAAAAATGCCACGTCGTGCCAACTTTGTTGCATAAACCATTGTGCTGTCATGGAAAATCCTCTCCTTAGACGTATCCCTTATTGACGCTCATTTTTGCATGTTACTTCATCGCATCGCTTGATTATACACTCACGATTCAGCGGATGAAACCTTCATTTGGATGACCTCATACAAAACACTGATTAAAAATGTTTATGCAGAGCGTTTCCTTTTACGAGAAACACAGTGATTTTTTAACCAATCGGATTCCTGTATTCAAAAAGTATTTAGTATCATACGGAACACATCTCAAAAAGGGTCGAACGGGTTCAACGTATTGCCATATGATTTTTCAGTAGCGTATAGCACGTGTGCTCTGTAAAACGTTCATAGACCCAAGCCACGGCGTGCACTGGATCGAGAGGCGTGGAAAAAGCAGACAAGGGCGACGCGTGTCTGCCTTTAAACCATGTGCGCATTCACGTGTCCGTACCCCCGGCAATGACAATCGTACCACTTTTTTAGCAATGGAGCGGGAAAAGGGACGTGCGTACAAAAAAAAGTTGCACAAAGGCAAAACTATTGTGTATAATAAAGAAAATGGCGTGCAAACAAATTCAACGCGTACGGCTTCACGAATTCGAACGAAATGAGGGAATGCATCATGCGTACATGGCGAAAGGGCGGACTCATTTTCATCGTCGTTGTGGTACTTGGCGTGCTCGTTTCAGGGTGTACACGCCCGCCTTCCACCACTGGAACATTACGGGTGACGGTCACGACGGGGATGATCGCCGACCTCGTCCGCAATATTGGCGGTCAAACGGTCACGGTAGAACAGCTCATCCCTGTGGCAGTCGATCCGCACACGTATAAGGCAACACAGGCGGACTTGCGCAAAATCGAGCAAGCAGATTTGATCATTTATAACGGGTTGCATCTCGAGGGGCGCATGGTCGAGGTGTTCGAGCGCATTGCGGATACCAAACCAACGGTTGCCCTCGGCGACCAGCTGGATAAGACGAAACGCTTGCGCATAGAGGAGGAAGCATCCCCCCAAGGGGCGACTTTATACGATCCGCACATTTGGTTCGACGTGCATTTGTGGAGCCAAGGCATACCCGTCGTGCGGGATGCCCTCATTGCTGCCGATCCGACGCATCGTACTGCCTACGAAACGCAGGCGCGGGCGTACGAACAACAGCTCAACGCCTTGCATGAGGAAGTCCGTGCACGCATCGCCACCCTCCCTGACTCCCAAAAAGTGTTGGTCACAGCGCACGATGCGTTTCGTTACTGGGGCGTCGCCTATGGGATGGAAGTACACGGCTTACAAGGGATCAATACTGCCACAGAAGCGGGCAGTCGGGACGTCATCGCGTTACGCGACTTTCTCATCGCACGAAACGTACAGGCGGTTTTTGTGGAGTCTAGTGTATCCCAGCGCGCGTTACAGGCGGTGATCGAGGGAGCAAAAGCACGCGGACACGACATACGCATCGGTGGTGCGTTGTATTCGGATGCACTCGGGGCATCGGATTCGCCGGCGGCCACGTACATGGGTATGATCCGCCACAACGTCGATACGATCGTCAACGGGTTGAAACCGGCGACCAGTCAAAGGTAGGGGAAACGTTGCGCTTCCCTATCTATGGGGAAGCCTCAAGAGGAAGCGTATTTTTTTGTTGGTTTTATGGCAAGCGATTTGAAATCGATATGCGTACAAGGATGTCCACGCATACGAATCTTTTTCAAGGCGAGGAGACGCGTGCGCCCATGCTTTTGACGAAACCCGCAAATCAAGGAGGAATAGACGATGGCCCCCGCAGTAGAAGTCGCACAGCTCCATGTGTATTATCATCAACGTCATGTACTCGATGACGTTTCATTTTCGATTCCTGCGGGCAATATGGTCGGGATTGTCGGGCCCAACGGCGCAGGAAAGTCGACATTGCTCAAAGCGATGTTAGGCCTCGTGCCCCGTGCCCAAGGACATATTCGTGTGTTAGGCGCGGCGATAGACACACAACGCCATCTGATCGCGTATGTGCCCCAACGAGAAAGCGTAGACTGGGATTTTCCGATCCACGTGCGAGATGTTGTCCTCATGGGGACGTATGGGCAGTTAAAGTGGTGGCAACGTCCACAAAAACGCCAACGGGATCAGGCGATGGACGCATTGGCGCAAGTGGGGATGGAGGCGTTTGCGGAGCGGCACATTCGGGAGCTCTCTGGCGGACAACAACAACGGGTGTTTTTAGCACGGGCATTGGCGCAACAAGCCCAATTGTTTGTCCTAGACGAACCGTTTGCCGGTGTCGATGTGGCGACACAACAAGCGATCGTCACGCAACTTGCGGCGTTAAGGGATGCAGGGCGCACGATCCTCGTCGTACATCATGATTTGGCGACCGTATCGACGTACTTTGACTACACGTTGTTGCTCGATCGCACGGTGATCGCCTGTGGTGCGACGGCGCAGGTGTTTACGCCTGAGATGGTACAACGCACGTATCGCAATAGCAATCCTTTTTTATTTACGAATCCGTTCCAAGGCACGCATCGGGCAGTTCATTCCAATGGGTACACGTAAAAAGGGGGAGGCGTATGGTGGATCCCAATATTTTGTGGATTGTGAGTGGATGTTTGTTTCTCGGAATATGCGGGGGGTTGTTAGGTTGTTTTGCCTATTTGCGTAAACAATCGTTGCTCGGGGACGTACTTTCCCATGCGGCATTTCCTGGCGTATGTCTGGCGTTTTTGGTGACGGGTACGAAGTCAATTGGCGCATTTTTGATCGGGGCGTTGGCATGTGGCGCACTAGCGATGTTGGCGATGAGTGCACTCACGCGGTGGACACGCATCAAAGCAGACAGTGCGATGGCCATTACGGTATCGGCATCGTTTGCGATGGGCATCGTCTTGTTGACACAAATTCAACAGACGGGCAATCCGAACCAAGCGGGCTTAGATCGTTTTTTGTTTGGGCAAGCGTCCGCATTGGGTGCGCGCGATGTGACCATGATGATGGTGCTCACGGGTGTCGTATTGTTCGTATTGTCGCTTTGTTATGTGCCCTTGAAGGCGATGACATTTGATCCGCAGTGGGCCAAGACGAGAGGATATCGCATTGCACTACTAGAAGTTGTACTCATCGGACTGTTCGTGTTGACGATCGTGGCAGGCATTCAAGCAGTTGGGGTGCTGATGATGGCGGCGTTGTTTATTACCCCTGCGGTGATGTCACGGTACTGGACGTCGCGTTTTGGGTGGATGCTTTCTGCTGGAGCGGCGTTTGGGGGTGTCGGGGGGGCGATCGGGGCATGGCTGAGTGCGACAGCGCCCCAATTGCCCACAGGGCCTCTTGTAGTGATCGTACTCACGGGATGTTTCGTACTCACTTTTTTCGTGGCACCCAAACAGGGGATTCTCGCCTTGTCATGGGTACGGCTACGACAACGACGGCAGCGAAGGGAGCACACACCGCGATGATCCATGCAAATGACATAATCGTCATCCTTACGGGGTTGCTTGTTGCGGTGTCGTGTAGTATCGTGGGGACATGGCTCGTGTTGCGCCAAATGGCGATGGTCGGCGATGCAATTTCTCATGCGGTTTTACCCGGCATCGTGCTGGCGTTTTTGTTCACGGGGACGCGCAGTTCGCTGACGATGTTTTGGGCTGCGGCGCTCATGGGATTGCTCGCTACGTTTATGATGGCGTGGATGCAGCGGCGTGGCGTACAGGCGGACGCTTCTTTGGGCGTCGTGTTCACCGCATTGTTTGCCGGTGGTGTGTTGCTCATCGCAAAGTATGCCGACAAAATCGACTTAGACTTAGATTGTGTGCTGTATGGCGAGATGCATTATGCCCCGTGGATGCGCCTAGCATGGATGGGCATCGACCTCGGGGTGAAGCCGTTGTGGACGCTCGGATTCACGTTGGTCGTCATCGTGGCGGTGGTCGGGTTATTTTATAAACAGTTCAAATTGTGTGCGTTTGATCCAGCGATGGCGGCGGCAACGGGCGTATCTGTGGCGACGTTTCACTTCTTATTGATGGGACTCGTCAGCATGACCACCGTCGCTTCTTTTGAGAGTGTCGGTGCGATTCTCGTCTTAGGGATGCTCGTCATCCCCCCCGCCACGGCGTATTTGTGTACCGATCGCCTGTCTACGCTGTTCTCGCTCGCCGTCTTGTTTGGCGCATGCAGTACGATCGGGGGCTACGTACTCGCTACAGCGATCAACGCTTCGATTTCTGGATGCATGGTCGTGGTTGCGACGGGCTTGTTTGCGTGTACCGCTCTGTTTTCCCCACGTCGGGGGATGGTTTTTGCGTGGGTGCAACGTCGTACTAATACTAAACACGGATGAAAAACATCTATGCGGAGCGATTCCTTTTACGAGAAAGTAAAGGAATTTTTAACCAAGGGCACCGCTATAAACCGATTTTTCAAAAATTATTTTGCAGGAAATAAGCGATTTTTTTGCGTATGTTTATGCGAATTATGTAGTTTATAGAGGTGCCCCAATAGGTTGTCTGTATTCAAACCGTGTTTCGTATAGGCAGGTGCCAGTGGCAAAACGCAGTCGTACATGACAGCGTCCGTATTGCAGCAGTAGAACGTAATCGAGGAAACGAGGAACATGCCGATGAAAAAGACATTTAAGGTGCTCGCACTGGATTTGGACGGCACGTTGTTAAATGAACAGTGCCATATTTCTCCCGAAAATGAGCAGGCGATCCGTCAGGCAACCGCCCACGGCATACACGTCTGCGTGGCAACGGGACGGGGATACCACAGTGCCATCGACTACGTACGACAGCTGGGGCTGACCACCCCGCTCGTCGTGACGAATGGCAGTGAAGTGTGGCGTACACCCGACGAATTACATACGCGCATCGTGCTTGAGCCGACTACGATTCGGGCACTGCGGGCATTGGCAGAACAGCTCGGGGTATGGTATTGGGCATATAGTGCGGCAGGATTGTATAATAAAGAACAGTGGATTGAGGCAGAAGAACAAACGGCGTGGCTAAAATTCGGCTTTTTTACAGAAGATGCCGCAAAACGAGACGTGATTCGCCAGCGCGTTCCTGCTTTGGGCACGTTTGAGGTGACGCATTCCCACCCGCATAACGTCGAATTAAACCCCGTTGGCATTTCTAAGGCGACAGGGCTGGCTATCGTGTGTACGTTGTTAGATGTGCGGATGGAAGACATTATCGCCGTTGGAGACAGCAACAACGATGTTTCTATGTTGCGTGCCGTCGGACTCGGTGTGGCGATGGGCAATGCGGAAGAGGCGGTGAAAGCGATCGCTGGAGCGGTGACGACGACGAACGAAGCGCACGGCGTGGCATCTGTCATTGCACGATACATTTTGGCGTAACGTTGGTGAGAAAAGGCGATCATAGCTGGGGGACAGAAGCGGTGCGCAACACGTGGATCAAGGGGACGCTTGTATTGGCTGGGGCCGCCTTCGTGGCGCGATTTCTCGGTGTCGTGCAACGCATCCCGTTACAGCGTATTTTGGATGATATCGGCATGGCGTCGTATGCGATGGCATACAACGTTTATTTTTGGTTGCTCGTGCTCGCGACGGCGGGCATCCCCAGTGCGCTGGCAAAATTAGTCGCCGAAAAAGAAGCGTTGGGACGATACGACGAGAGTGTGCGTATTCGGACGCTTGCGCGTCGCTGGGGCTGGGGGGGTGGCCTCATCATGGCGTTGACTTTGTTTTGGGGAGCACCATGGATCGCAAATCGTGGAGGCAATCCCGACGCGGTGTGGGCGATTCAGGCGTTGTCCCCCGCATTGTTGTTGTTTCCATGGGTAGCGGTAGAGCGAGGGTATTTTCACGGGCGCCAACGCATGTTGGCAAATGGGCTGTCCCAAGTAGGCGAGCAAATTTTGCGTGTGCTTGCTGGGGTTGCGTTCGCTTACGCTTTGATGGTCGGAGGATATGGTGTCGCTTTGGCCGCAGCAGGGGCGTCCTTTGGGGGGGTGCTTGGGGCCATGGGGGCAGCACTGGTGATGGTGATCGCAAGTCGCCAGTTAGCACGGAGCGATGCGCGGGATCCTCAGCGCCGCAAGGGTGCCCCTATGATACAGACAACACCTGCGAACGAGCATCCAAAAAAACAAGTTGAACAAGTACAATCGGCGGTCGCATCAGAACGACACACAGAAGAACACGTGGATCGAAAGCCACTTTCTTCTCCAGCATCCCCGCGCAAACAGGCATCCTTGTTTGCGTCTTTGGTGCGCCTCGCGGTGCCCACCTCGATCACGGCACTCGCCGTGCCTACGTTGTATTTGATAGACACCTTGTTGACGATCCCTTTGTTGCAACCCCTGATGGGCGTCGAAGAAGCGACCCGTATGTTAGGCATACTCGGGGGACGCGCCCAATCCCTCGCGGGCATCCCCGTTATTTTTGCGATTGCCCTCAGTCAGTCGATCATGCCACTCATTGCCGCCACATATGCCAAACAGGAGCACAGCGCCCTCCAACACCACACGGAACGTGCGCTATGGGTGACCCTGTTGCTTGGTGTTCCTGTTATTTTAGTACTCATCGTTGCAGTAGACCCGATCAATACGTTGTTGTTTGGCAATACAGTCGGCAGTGTCGTGATCGCGACGGTCGTTGCGACGGTCGTCTTCCAGTTGTGGATGATGACATCGGGATCGATCTTGTTGGGGTTAGGAAAACCGCTGGCGCCGATGATGCATATCGCCTGTGGACTGCTCGTTAAACTTATCGGGACATGGACACTCGCACCACTGTGGGGGATCATGGGCATTGTCGTCGCTACCGCAGCATGTTTTGCCACAACGATGGCACTCAATTTGTGGCGCCTTCGCCAAATGGTAAAGTTTTCATGGTCGAGACGTTACGTTTCCTTGGGTGTGGCCTCGGGCGCTGCACTCGTCGTCGGCAGTGCGGTCGCCAAATGGAGTGGCCATTTTGTCCAACCGTTTGCGCTTGCTGAGGGCAACGCCTTCTGTCAGGCGACGGTCATCGGTGTTGTCGTCCTCTTTACGATGGGAGCTGTCCTCTGGGGAACAAAAGCAATCCAAGCGGAAGACATGCGGCGATTTTTCTCGCAGTCACGCTGAATAGGTGCGAAAGTGCACGATGGCTGTAGGGGTCGTGTGACCGAGAATTATTGCGTAGTCATACGAATCTCATATTGCAATCGTGTTTAGGATAACCGTCGTTTTCTTTGGAACTTCTCGAAATCAGCTAATCCCGATAAAGAGCGCTTTCATCCGTTTTCCTCCCTCGCTTTCCCACACTCCCTCTCTTCTACACATACATCATCCCTACCCTTGCGTGCTTCCCCACAAAGGCAATGCCAATGTGTACGATGTGAGGCACTCCCCGTTGCTTGACGACGGCGTCATACTGCTTCTCCTTTATTTGCAATGTCAACAGGTTAAGAGCTTCCCTGAAAATATTGAAAATAAAAGAAAATCTAAAAAATCTTGATGTCTTGAGAAAAATCGGTTTCTCACTGATTCATCCACCTCCGAGATCATCCGCTTAACCTGTTGACGTTGCCTTTATTTGTGCTAATGCTTGCGCCACGCCTCGATCCAGCTGTTCTTTCTGCTCAACGCGTTTGCATTCAAAAATAAATCCACGGGAATTCGGTTGCATGTTTCGTGGAATGACCGTCACATCCGATCGTCCCTCCCCACTTTCGATGTTCGACTTCACCTCTTTCTTGATGATTTCACGGGGATGGGGGTTGACTGTGCAACGGGACTTATCGCCCCTCGCTAGCGTGTTGTGCAAGCGCCCGCTTGACTTTGGCGATCTGACTGTATGCGTACAAGACGATGAGAAGCAAGGCAAAAGCGCCCACGACGATGACGTTTTCGATCGAAATGTCGACCATGCCACTGCTTTTGGTGAACAAAAACCCCATGGCGAGTAACATAAAGGCGTTTTCAAACACGTTTTGGATCGCCACGACTTTCCCAGCCCCGACAAGGGGACTTCCCGTTTCTTGTAATGCAGCGTTCATTGGGACGATGTATAGCCCCCCAAAGGTGCCGATGGCGAGCAGCAGCGGGACGAGAAACGGCAAGTTCGGTGCATATGCACTCGCTGCAACGATGACCACGAGCCATACGCCCATGACCGTACATTTGTAGAACGTTTTTATTTCGTAGAGACGCGGTGCGAGCAACGCCCCGATAATAATACCGACGGTCGTTACCCCGAACACGAATGGACGTTGACTTTCTGCCAATGTGGGCAAGTTGACCGCCAGCCATTCGATAAAAGACAGCCGGAGCAATACGGCGATCATCCAAAATCCGGCTGTACCGATGAGGGTAAACCGTGCGATCGGATTGCGCATCAGCGTGCGGATGTCCTTAAAAAAGTGCAGTGACGACGACAAATAGCGGAGCGTCTGATCAGTCCTCCCTTTGGGAATGGTCAACGCCATCACGAGAGACAACCCGTATAAGACGAGGCATATTGCGAGTTCAATCCACACCCCAGGGAAAAGCGCCATAAAACCACCTGCGACCGTCCCCATGATGATGGCCGTGATGGTGAACCCTTCGATGCGCCCGTTGGCGACGAGCAATTGTTTGGATGTGGTGGTCAATTCCATCAAAATACCATACTTCGCCGGCGAATAGAGAACCGCCCCGATGCCTACGACCATGTAGCACAAGGCAGGGGATATCCCCGTGAACATGAGGGCGATCCCGACGGCCTTGATGACGTTGCCGATGAGCAATACGCGCGACTTCGCTAATTTTTCAGCGAACGTGCCGACGAAGGGGGCGAGTACGATGTAGGCGACGATAAACAACGTTTGAGGGATGACCATGCTATTGGCGGGGTTTTGTACCCCGCTGTCTTCGAGGAAACCAAGGATAATATAGAAAAAAGCGTTATCGACAAAAGCACTCAAAAATTGCGCAATATACAGTTTACGGAGCGATCGTTGTTGTAAGTGTGTGGACATAAAAGCGCATGCCTCCTGAGGGGGGGATTTGGTTTAAGGGGCACCGTACGTTTCATTGGCGATGCGTGCGAGTGTGACATAGTCTGTTTTTCCAGTGCCCAGTAGCGGGATGGCCGCGATCGTTTCATACGCAGAGGGGGCGAGTAGCGGACTCAGTCGTTCGTGTTGGATCGCTTGGTTGACACGGTGTCCGTCGATTTTCTCCGTGGAGTAGGCGACAATGCGTTCTCCTTTGCGTGCATCGACGACACAGACGACCGCCACCACGCTTTTTTCCTCTGTCAGTACACGGGAGACGATGCGCTCACACACTTCGAGCGACACCATCTCGCCGCCGATTTTGGCAAATCGTTTGAGCCGCGCTTGGATCGTAATAAAGCCATCGGCATCGATGGAGACGACATCTCCTGTGTCATACCACGCCTCGCGGGGCACGAATCCTTTGCCATGGATCAAGTAGCCTTGCATGAGCTGGTCGCCACGGAGGAGCAGTTTTCCGCCTTGCTCGATGCCTGGGATCGGCTCGAGTTTCGCAGTGAGCGCAGGAACAAGGCGACCAACGGTACCTGCTTTGCAGTATAGGGGGGTGTTCAACGAGACGATGGGGGACGCTTCTGTCGTGCCGTATCCTTCGAGGATGCGAATGCCGAATTTTTGTTGCCACAGCGCCACTACGGCAGGTTGGAGCTTTTCTGCCCCCGCAAACACGTAGCGCAGCGAACGAAAGTCGTATGCATGGGCCGCCCGTGCGTACCCCCCTAAAAACGTAGAGGTGCCAAACAGTACGGTGCAGTTGCGGTCATAAATGAGCTCGCTGATGATTTTGTAGTGGAGCGGGCTTGGATACGTGTATACGGGGATGCCACAAAGCAGCGGAAACACCGTGCCAGCGGTCAAACCGAAGCTATGAAACATGGGGAGTGCGTTCATGAATTTGTCTTGTGTCGTGCAATCGACCATGAGTCGCGCTTGTTGCACATTCGCAAATACGTTGTCATGGCTGAGGACGACCCCTTTGGGTTTTCCTTCGGACCCCGAAGTGAACAAGATGATCGATTTTCCAGCGCTGTCCGTCGGTTTGTTGCGCAACCACAGCGTTTGCAATTTCGTACGGAGCGTCAGCTGCTTACGCAACGCTTCGAGGTATACGACGGTGATGTGCTGCTGCGTGAGCGCGGCGATCGTGTCGCCGAGGTTTGCTTTTTGGACAAATGCATGCGACGTGATCACGTAACGAATCGAGGCGACCGCACAGTTGTCGAGTATCGCTTGGATACCAAGGGAAAAATTTAAGATGGCCGGAGATTTTCCACACCGAAACAGGGCGAATAAGGTCGCAATATGCGCAGTGACATTGGGCAACAATACGCCGATCGTGTCATCGGGCAAGCGTCTGTGAAACAGCAATGACAGTGCCGTTGCTCCTTGAATAATGCGTTTGTATGAAGCGATTCCGTTGACGTCTTCCACAATGGGCGTTTTTGACCCAAATGTACGGGAAGCGCTAAGCAATGCATTGAACAAGTTGACGGCAGTTTTGCGTCGACTACGGTAGCCGAGTTGTTGCAAATGGTCGTAGATGACTTCGACGGCTTTTTCCTTGACGTGTCGTATGGACGTGCCTGGTGTGATGGGAAGACGAAAAGACGCCCCAATCCAGATGGATACGCGTGGAAACCACTGCATGGGGAGTTTGCCTGTCATTCGTGAAAATTTGCTGTATTCTAGTCCATCTATCCAGATGGGAACGATGTCTGCCTCCGATTTGATGGCAAGAAAAGCGACCCCTGCGTAAAGTTTCATCACGTTTCCCGTGATGGTGATGCGCCCTTCTGGGAAGACGACAAGCGGGACGCCTGTTTTGACGAGTTTGACCAGCTCACGAATGGCGTACGGATTGAGTGGGTCGATGGCGACTGTTTTACGTAGTTTTTTGAGCCAGCGCATGCGTTTGGCAATGTCTGTATTGACCATGAAACAGACGTCTTTGGGGAGCAGGAGCGCAAGCAACAATGCATCGGCAAACGACACGTGATTTGGCATGATGACGGTCGGACGGGCGAAAGTTAAGTTTTCAACCCCTTGGAGACGCAAACGAAAAAGACGGAAGAGGAGCCAACGCAACATACAAAAAGCCTCCTTAATGCGTAGCATGGGCAATAAAATGCCTGTGAAAAGCATGTGACCAGCGGGACAGGAACGAGCAGTCGTAAAAAAGTCGCTGGACAATGCACATGTTCGTAAGCATTGTATCATAGTGTGCGATGTGGGACATCGATTTTTTGGCGAATTTTCACAGGGCACCGCGATACCCCCGCCTAGTAAAAAAGAGACTCACGGGCACCACGATAAAGCGCATACCTCATACACCAAAAAAAAAATTTCTACACAGCCACCATATAAAACTTGACATCGTTTTTTTTTTTTTGTATAATAGTGGTATGCAATGAGGAAGGAGTGATATGCCATGCGAAATCGTGATCTCGTACTAAACACTGAGTGAATAAAGGAATCCTATTGGTTAAAAAAGCACAGTGATTTCTTGTGAGATGGGGTTCTTGGTATGGGGACGTTTTTAATCAGTGTTTAGTATCACGACGCAAAAACTTTGCGTGTATGCGTTGGTTTTGCCACAGCGACGTACGTCGGTGGATGTGTCACAGAATACGTTTGACAAAAGAAGTGTACTGCGGGATGCCTGCGTAGAGGTGGGATCGCCCGTACACGAAGGCCAATGGAAATGTGCAAGTGCGCAAGGAAAATACGAAGGGAGCAAGCAGACAATGAGCAATGGAAAAAGTATGCTACTAAAACGGATGGCGATCGCAGCAGTATGTGTGGGAATGGTCGGGAGCGGGGGACTCGTGCAGGCGATGAACACGACGAAACCTGTAGAACCCTTAAAGACAGGGAAAATAACACCTGTGATGACGCGCATGATTGACGTCCCTGCATCGAAGATTGCAAGCGTGCCGTTGGGGGAAGATGATAAAATCACACGGGTGAACTTGAGTGACTTTCAGATCGGGAAAGCAGAAGTGACGGGTGCCTTGTGGAGCGACGTGTACAACTGGGCGGTGAAGAATGGGTATACGTTTGAAGAAAATACAGAATATAAAAACGTAGGAACAGACAAACCTGTGACAAAAGTAAGTTGGTACGATGTGATCGTATGGGTGAATGCGTATTCGGAGAAGTCGAAATTACAGCCCGTGTATCGAAGTAAAGGATTTTTTGGTTTAAATCAAAAAATCCTCAAAGATGCGACGGATACGAAAGCGTTGGATGTGGTACAGGAAGTGTTAAGTAGGGACATAAAGAAAAACGGGTACCGATTACTAGAGAATAACGAAAACGAAATCGCGGCAAGATGGCTAGGCACAACAAAGCCAAGTAAAGGAAAATTAGCAACAAAAGCCATCGCCACTAAGGGGAAAGACAACAAGACGGTGTATTATTGGACACCGGCAGGTTATGCGAGTGGGGCGATCGACGATTGGAAAAATGGGAAGGAAACCACAAGAGTTGCATGGTTTGATCAGAAAAGTGAGCAAAAGGTGTGTACAAAAGCCACCAACGTTCTCGGCATATGTGACATGAGTGGAAATGTGTATGAGTGGCAGTTTACGTCGAAATTCATTGAAGGTACTATGTACCGTGGGGTCCGAGGTGGTAGCTGGCGAACTAGCATCAGCGGCCTGGGCGCAACCAGAGGCGCCACTGGCTACATGCCGAGCTGGTTCACCCTCCCGGATGTCGGCTTCCGTTTAGCGAGGACTGTAAAGTAACCTTCTGCATGGTTGATTTTTTACTTTTTTACCTTTTGAATATTTATGTCCTTGAACTTTCTTTTGAAATAAAGGGATTTCCTACGAAACACAATGTGTTTCGTAGGGGGAGTATAAAAAATCACGACGATACAAGAGCCCGCCACGCGAGAACGTGGGAACGGGCTTTTTTGTGTGGGAGCGCATCTAAAAACGGCGACGCAAAAGCGAAGTCATACCAATGCCGTTTCTGAATAATTGAGACGATGACCCCTCGCAACGCACAGCACAATGAAAATCTGTTAAAACCCCCTCGACTCCTCCCTCTACATCCACGCCATCACGGCATTTCCTTCACCTGCATATTACACACCAAAAAAAATTTCTACTCAGCCACCATATAAAACTTGACATCGTTTTTTTTTTTTTTTTATAATAGGGATGTGCAACGAGAAAAGAGCGATACACGTATGCGAAATCGTGATCCCATACTAAACACTGATTGAATTTAGGAATCCTATTGGTTAAAAAGCACAGTGATTTCTTGTGAAATGGAGCTCTTGGTATGGACGTTTTTAATCAGTGTTTAGTACCACGAAGCAAACTCCGAGGGTATGCGGTGTTTTTTCCACAGCGATGTATGTCGGTGCAGATGTGATGGAATACGTTCGACAAAAGAAGTGCACTGTGTGATGCATACATAGATGGGGTGTTGCCCGTACACGAAGGCGAATGAAAATGTGCAACTGCACAAGGCAACTACGAAGGGAGCAAGCAGACGATGAACAATGGAAAAAGCAAACAGCTAAGACGGTTGGTGATCGCAGCGGTATGTGTTGGGATGGTCGGGAGCGGGGGACTCGTACAGGCGATGAACCTGTTGTGGGAGAAACCTGTAAAACCTGCTGTAAAACCTGCTGTAAAACCTGCTGTAAAACCTGCTGTAAAACCCATAAATACAGAAAAAGTAACGTCTGCGATGACAAGCATGGTGTACGTTCCCGCATCCGTGATTGCAAGCATGCTGTTGGGGGAGAGGGATAAAATCACATCAGTAAACTTACCCGACTTTGAGATCGGGAAGCAAGCAGTGACGGGTGCTTTGTGGAGTAGCGTATACAACTGGGCGATTACGAAAGGATATACATTTGCAAATACAGGAGACAACGCAGGGACAGCAAAACCCGTTACAAGGGTAAGTTGGTACGATTCGATCGTATGGACGAATGCGTATTCGGAAAAGTCGGGATATGAACCCGTGTATCGGGCGAAAGATAACAAAATACTCAGAAATGCGAAGGATACGAAAGCGCTTGATAAGGTAAAAGTAGTGTTAAGCAAGAAAAAAGAAAAAATGGGGTATCGGTTACTGGACACGAAAGAATGGGAACTCGTAGCAAGATCGTTTGGCACGAAAAGACCATTCCCAGAAGAAATAGCAAAAAAAGCAATAAGCACTAAGGGAACAAACGGCAAGACGATGTATTATTGGACACTAAGTTTCGTTGAGATGTTTAACGTGTTTGAGTGGCAGTTTACGCAGTTGTCTGCGGGATCGTACGAACGTATAATCCATGTTTACACGTACACGGTGGGCCGCGTCAGGGGACTTCCACCAGATGTCGTCCACACGAATCTCGGCTTCCGCTTAGCGAGGACTGCGCAGTAACCTTTTGCATTATCACCTTTTTACCTTTTGAATCTTTACGTCCTTGAACTTTCGTTTGAAATAAAGAGATTTCCTACGAAATACAATGTGTATCGTAGGAGAGGATGTAAAAAACCACGACGATACAAGAGCCCGCCACGCGAGAACGTGGGCACGGGCTTTTTTGTGTGGGAGCGCATCTAAAAACGGCGACGCAAAAGCGAAGTCATACCAATGCCGTTTCTGAATAATTGAGACGATGACCCCTCGCAACGCACAGCACAATGAAAATTTGTTAAACCCCCCTCGACTCCTCCCTCTACATCCACGTCATCACGGCATTTCCTTCACCTGCATATTACACACCAAAAAAAATTTTTACTTAGCCACCATATAAAACTTGACATCGTTTTTTTTTTTTTTTATAATAGGGATGTGCAACGAGAAAGGAGCGATACACGTATGCGAAATCGTGATCCCATACTAAACACTGATTGAATTTAGGAATCCTATTGGTTAAAAAGCACAGTGATTTCTTGTGAAATGGGGCTC
>JAULZZ010000019.1:0-27792 GCA_032117095.1 Paenibacillus sp. | reverse complement strand
GGTGCAGATGTGACGGAATACGTTCGACAAAAGAAGTGCACTGTGTGATGCATACATAGATGGGGTGTTGCCCGTACACGAAGGCGAATGAAAATGTGCAAGTGCGCAAGCCAACTACGAAGGGAGCAAGCAGACGATGAACAATGGAAAAAGCAAACAGCTAAGACGGTTGGTGATCGCAGCGGTATGTGTTGGGATGGTCGGGAGCGGGGGACTCGTACAGGCGATGAACCCGTGGTTTTTTGGACCTAAACCACCTGATGTAAAACCTAGTCCAAAGCCCTCAAAGACAAGAGCAACAGGAACAATAACACCTGAGATGATCCGCATGATTAACGTCCCCGCATCGAAGATTAAAGAAGTGCCGTTGGGGAGCAATGATAAAATCACGAAAGTAAACTTGCCCGACTTTCAGATCGGGCAGGCAGAAGTGACGGGGGCACTATGGAGGGAAGTGTACAACTGGGCGATGGGCAACGGCTATACGTTTGCTAATACAGGAAAGAGCGAAGATACAGACCATCCCGTGACAAACATAAGTTGGTACGATGCGATCATTTGGACGAATGCGTATTCGGAAAAGTCGGAATATGAACCCGTGTATCGAGGAAAAAATAACATAGTACTCAGAGATGCGACGGATACGCAAGCGCTTGATAAGGTAGTCGTCAGAGAGAAAAGTAAAAAAGGAAACAACGGGTATCGATTACTACAAAAGCAAGAATGGGATATCGCTGCCAGATGGCTTGGCACGAAAAAAAAGCCGACATTGACGAGGGATCAACGGGAAATCTTGTTGCTATCCAACACAATAACAACAATAGAAAAACAAGCAATTGCCACAAAGGGAAGAGACATTAGGACGACGTATTATTGGACACCAGGGGACTATGCGAGTGGGGCGATGGTGAATGTAGAGGATAAAGTGGCAACTAGCTTAGTAGCCAACTATGACCGCGACGATTTAAGACGTATATGCCGCAAACGACGTTACAACACCCACGTTCTCGGCATATGTGACATGAGTGGGAATGTGTCGGAGTGGGAGTTTACGTCTGCTACGCCTGGGTCGGTGCTCCGTAGGGTCCGAGGTGGCGACTCTGTCCGACAAACTACCGCCCGCATGGCCGTAGGCGACGATGTCTTCAGTACCACACCGAGCGACATCTTCTCATATCTCGGCTTCCGTTTGGCGAGGACTGCAAAGTAACCTTCTGCACGGTTACCTTTTACCTTAGGAATGTAAAAATCACGACCACACAAGAGCCCGCCACGCAGTTGCGTGAGCACGGGCTTTTTTTGTGTAGGAGTGCGTACAAAAACGGCGACGGAAAGGCGAAACCATATGGACGAAGTTTTCAAACAGTTCCAAATCAGACGTACGCAAATATGACGTGATCGAGCATGAGACAGGGGGCAGATGTTTAGGGGTTCGCAGTGGTGGAGACCCGTCCTTTCAAGTATGGGGATACGAAACACATTTTGCATACAGACATCAGATTGGTTAAAAATTCCGTTGCTTTCTCGTAAAAGGAATCCCGCTGCATAGACGTTTTTCATCCGTGTTTCGTATGAGTGCAGGCAGCCGATGTATGAAAGACGGCGTTTGCACATACACTACACGCACAGCGCCGATGCAAAGGGGATGACGAAGTGCAAGTACCCCCTCTTTCTGCGCTCATTTCTCGGTTGGTGCTCGTGTTGCTCGTGCTCATCATCGGATACGTACTTGTACAAATGCGCGATATTTTTCAAAGCCTGTTTACGTTTCTTCGCCATGTGGGCATGCCGTTTTTGCTCGCCGCGGTCATTGCGTACATGCTAAACCCGATCGTCACACGGTTTTCCCATCGAAAAGTCCCGCGTACCGTTTCGGTGCTCCTCTTATACAGTGTATTTGTGTGTGCGCTCATCGTACTCGTATTAAATTTGATGCCGATGGTTGCCAAACAAATGCACGAGTTGCAAGAACATTTGCCACAATTTACGGCGAAAGCGCAAAAAACCATGCATTCTTTGCAACATCACGACGGGCTCCCCGCTACGATTCGTACGGGCATCCACAATGCGATGGTACACGCCGAAAAACGCATCAGTGCGTCGATCACGACGTTCGTCGCCCACATCGACAACATGGTGAGTACGTTGTTCGTACTCATCCTCGTGCCGTTTATCGCTTTTTATATGCTCAGAGACGCCCATCTTTGGCATACGCAGAGCATTGCCCTCATCCCGCGCACATCCCGACACGCCTTAAAACAGATGCTCACCGAAATGGATACGCAACTTGGCTTTTACATTCGTGGACAATTGATCATTGCGCTCATCGTCGGCACACTTGTTTTTTTAGGATACGTATGGATCGGGTTGCCTTATGCACTTTTACTCGCCTTATGCGTAGCGGTGTTTAACGTCATTCCGTATATGGGGCCGTTTTTGGGGGCGATTCCCGCGTTGTTCGTTGCTTCCTTAGAATCGTATTCCCTCGTATTGCTGGTGTTGTTGACCAATGGAATTGTGCAAATACTCGAAAGCAATGTACTTTCGCCGCAGATTATCGGAAAAACGTTACATATTCATCCACTCACCGTTGTATTTTTACTGCTTGTGGGGGGGGAGATCGCTGGGGCGTGGGGGTTGTTGTTTGCGGTGCCCTTGTTTGTCATCGGACAAGTCATCGTGCGTCACATCTGGGGAATGGTGCAGGGGGAGTCCCGCGAGACAGGGGGGACGGCACTGTGATGCATGCGTGGCAGGCGCCCACCCAAGGCGCGCGTACGACACCCATACGCTAACAAAGCCACAAAAAACGAAAAAATGGAACGCTTTCATTGACTACGCAGAGGAGAAACCCTATAATCGGTACAAGATAATATAACGATGATATAAGATGATGTCCGTTCACCTGAGGGATAAAGGGGATTGTCGATGAAAGCGCATCAGATCAGAAGTTTGTGGTTGCAATTTTTTGCCACCAAGGGACACCACATTGCACCGAGTGCCTCGCTCGTGCCACACGACGACCCCACGCTGTTGTGGATTAACGCAGGGATGGCTCCCTTGAAGCCGTATTTTGACGGTCGCGTAGTTCCGCCCCATCCACGGATCGCCAATGCACAAAAGTGCATTCGTACAAACGACATTGAGCACGTAGGTTTCACAAAACGGCACCAGACGTTTTTTGAGATGCTCGGCAACTTTTCGCTCGGCGATTATTTTAAGCACGAGAGCATCATGTGGGCGTGGGAATTTTTAACAGGCGATGCTTGGCTGGCGCTCGACGTGACGAAATTACACGTGACAGTGCATCCGGATGACGACGACGCCGATGCGATTTGGCGGGAGCACATCGGATTGTCTCCCGACCATATCCACAAAAATTCAGAAAATTTTTGGGACATTGGCGAAGGACCTTGTGGGCCATGCTCCGAAATTTTTTATGATCGGGGTGTTGCGTATGAGAGCCCCCACGCTGCGGAGAACGTACCCGGCGGGGAAAATGAGCGTTATTTAGAAATATGGAACCTTGTATTTTCGCAGTTCAACCATCTCCCAGACGGGTCTTATGTCCCGCTACCGACGAAAAACATCGACACAGGCGCAGGGTTGGAGCGGATCGCTTCCGTCATGCAAGGGGTCGATTCAAATTTTGACACCGACTTGTTTTTGCCGTTGATCGTCAAGACGTGTGCACTCGCCAACGTGACGTATCGCACTTCACCCGAGACGGATGTTGCCCTAAAAGTCATTGCCGATCACGTGCGCGCGGTTGTTTTTGCGTTGTCTGATGGAGTGATGCCGAGCAATGAAGGGCGTGGATACGTCATTCGGCGTATGCTACGACGGGCAGTGCGGTATGGGCGATCGACGTTAGGCATGCAGGAGCCGTTTTTGCATGCACTCGTCGCAGACGTTGTGGCACTCATGGGGGAGGCATATCCGCATGTGATTGCCCAACAAGCGCGCGTCACGGAGACGATATTGACTGAGGAACAACGTTTTCATGTGACATTGGCCGACGGGTTGCACATTTTAGATACGATCATTGCCCAAGCGCAACAGCACGGGAAGACGATGGTCGGCGGAGACCAAGCATTTAAGTTGTATGATACATACGGCTTTCCGCTTGATTTGACGGTAGACTATGCACGGGAAAAAGGGATGACCGTAGACACGACGTCCTTCACACAGCACATGGAGGAACAACGCCAACGTGCCCGTGAGGCGCGCCAAGACGTCCGAAGCATGCAGGCACAAGACGACGCATGGCTCACGTGTACACAAACGAGTGAGTTTGTGGGGTATGTCGAGACGGCGATAGAAGCGACCGTCGTTGCGGTCGTGGACGTGCCCCCCGTCGAGGATGCGCCGGCGTATCAGTGTGTGGTGTTGGATCGCACGCCTTTTTATGTAGAAAGTGGGGGGCAAGTGAGTGACGAAGGTACGCTCACTCCTTTAGAGACGAACCAATCCCTCTCCGTAGTGCGTCTATTCCGTGCCCCCCATGGACAAACCGTGCATGAAGTCGTGAGGGGGGAACATCCTTTGCGTGTCGGGGATCGTCTCCATGCGACGATCGATGTACCAAAACGCCTTGCCATTGCGCGCAACCACACGGCGACGCATTTGTTGCATGACGCCTTACGGCGCACGTTAGGGGATACGGTACACCAAGCGGGGTCGCAGGTGAGTGCAGAGCGGTTGCGCTTTGACTTTACGTCCCCCAAAGCGGTGACGCCTGCGCAGTGCGAAGCGATCGTACAGTACGTCAATGCGCACATTTGGGCGAGCATTCCCGTGACGACGTCTGTCATGGAACGGGAGCAAGCGATGGCGACGGGGGCAATGGCACTCTTTGGCGAAAAGTACGGACAATGGGTACGCGTCGTAGAGATCGCTTCGACAAGCACCGAGCTTTGTGGGGGGTGTCACGTCCCCAACACCGCACACATCGGGTTGTTCCAAGTGGTCAGCGAAAGCAGTGTAGGTTCCGGCATACGGCGCATCGAAGCCGTGACGGGTGAAGGGGCGTATCGGCATGTCGCGCATACCCATGCGGTGTTGGCGCGGACGGCAGCTGCGCTCAAAGTGCCCAACGAGCAAGTGCCCGCAAAACTCGAAGCGACGATCAGTGAGCTCAAAGAAGCACAACGCCACTGTCGTGTGCTACGAGAGAAAATCGGGCGCATCGAAGTCGAGCGACTCGTGGCAACACGCCAAACATACGGGAAAATTTCAGTCATCGCCTCTCCCGTAGAGGAGGCAGACTTCGATACGTTGCGTCAGATGGCCGATGCGTTGCGCACACGCCACCGCAGTGTCGTCGTGGTTTTGGCTTCGGTAGTCGCCGACAAAGTAAACTTAATTTGTGCACTGACGCCTGACCTCGTCTCCCAAGGGCATTCTGCGGTACAGTGGATTCGTGTACTTGCGCCGATGTGTGGAGGAGGAGGAGGGGGGCGCGCAGACTTTGCCCAAGCAGGTGGCAAATGGCCACACAAACTCCAAGACGTGTTCGATCACGTGCCACACATGGTACAGCAGTTGACCACGTCGTAACCCGTGCAACCGAGCGAAAAAGCAAGCAAGCACTGCCTCACCCAAATAAAGGAATTCACGATACCAAAGCGAATAACTAAACAGCACCCACGCGAAGGGGGGAATTCCCGATGACGTTGGACAATACGATGAAATTCGTGCCTCAAGCAGAACAACAAGAAGCCTCGGTACGGGAAGTCATTTTGACGGTGTATGACGTGCTCCAACAAAAAGGATACCATCCCGTCAATCAGCTTGTCGGCTATTTACTTTCTGGAGATCCAGCGTTTATTCCCCGCCAAAATCAAGCGCGCACGTTAATTCGCAAACGGGAGCGAGATGAGATGATCGAGGAACTCGTACGCTTTTATGTGCAACATGTCCACTGATGTGCGCATGTTGGCAGTCGATTACGGGGAAAAATACGTGGGGATTGCCGTAAGTGACGTCCTGCTATTGACTGCCCAAGGACTGCCGACCGTGACTTTCGTAAACGACGCACAATTATGTATGACCATAAAGGGTTTTGTGGATACGTGGCACGTCACCACGGTGGTCGTCGGGTATCCCAAAAACATGAACGGTACACGTGGTCCGCGCGCACAACGTGTGGAGACATTCGTTTCTTTATTGAAACAGACGGTTGCAATCCCTATCGTATTGTGGGATGAACGGTTGACCACGCTCGCCGCCCAACGGACACTGATCGAAGCCGATGTCCGACGCGTAAAACGCAAAAAAGTGATCGATCGCATGGCGGCAACGTTGTTGCTCCAAAATTATTTGGATTTTACTCATGCCCAAACGAAGAGGTGATTGTTTTGTACGATACTCAACAAAACGAAGACGAGGAACTCGAACCCGAAGTCATTTATATTCCCGATGAGGACGGCAATGAAGAAGAATTTGAAGTAGTGCTTCGATTTCATGTCGAAGGGGAGGAATTTCAATACATTTTTGTTACCCCGATGGAAGGCGATTCTGATGACGATATGATCGATTATCAGGATGTATATGTGTTTCGCTACGAAGAAGACGGCGATGACATCAAGTTGTACCCTGTAGAAAGCGAAGAAGAGTGGAACTATGTCGAAATGGTATTTGACCGTGTGATGACCAATCCGAAAAAAGAATACGGCGATTCGGACGAAGACGAAGATGAAGAAGAAGAGGACGAAGAGCGGGACGCCTCTCGTCTCCCGTAACGTTGTTTCGGCATCGCTTGCCTCCCCTGCACTAAAATAATCAACCCAAAAGTGACGTCTTGTCGCATTTGGGTTGAGTCGTGTACAGACTATCTCGCCAAAGGAGCGTTCGCACCGTGCGTTTGGGCATTCGTATTTTTCTCCTAGGGTTTGTGTTGACCTTGCTTGTGGCGGGTGGGAGTGTGGCGTACGTATACGTCCAACTCATGCCCCCAAAACCACATACAGCCACAACAACGATCACAATTCCCAAAGGAAGCACCTCTCGTGACATCGCCGTCGTATTGGCACGACAAGGCATCATCCGTGATGCATTTGTTTTTCGATTGTACCTAAAATATAAGCATACAGGACACCGTTTTCAGGCGGGAACATACGTCATGAAACCCGGCATGACGCTCGACATGGTCATTGCGCAACTCGAAGCGGGACAAACGATCGCCGTACATACGACACGCTTTACGATCCCCGAAGGATACACAATTCGCCAAATTATTGAACTGTTCGTCAAGAATGGGTATGATCGGCAGGAGATCACCACCTTGTTGCACGATCGAGCATATTGGCACAAACAAGCGACCTTGCGTACACGTCATTTGCCCCTACAAGACACGATGCTGCATCCCTTAGAGGGATATATTTTTCCAGAAACCTATGAATTTCCCGCAGAGATGACAGCACAACAAGTCGTGACGCAGTTGCTCGCACAACTCGATCGACAACTCGAAAAATTGCCAGCACAGTGGCAAAATCAACTGACCAAACATGGGGTCACGTTTCACGCGATGTTGACGATCGCCTCTTTGATTGAACGGGAGGTGAAAGTAGAAGCCGAACGAGACATCGTCGCCGGTGTGATTTATCATCGGATGAAGAAAAAGATGCCGCTCCAACTCGATGCCACCGTACAGTATTTATTTCCATCCCCCAAAGCACGACTGTTGTATGACGATTTGCGCATAAAAAGCCCTTATAATACGTACATCCAAGGGGGATTGCCCCCAGGTCCGATCGCCAGCCCAGGACTGTCCTCGATTCGGGCGGCATTGTATCCACAGACGACTCCCTATTTGTACTATGTCACCAAAAAAGACGGAACAGGAAGTCATCTGTTCGCAAAAACATACGCACAACATTTGCGTAACATTGCAGCAAGTAAAACGACCGCAAAAAAAGAAGCCCCCTCGCCTTAGGCAAAAGGGGATTTTTTGTTTGCATATTAAGAAATACGCAACACTTCTTCGATCGTCGTCAACCCTTGGGACACTTTAATCATGCCATCATGGCGGATGGGAATGAACCCATTTTTTTTAGTATATTGTTCAAACTGTTCTTCGCTAGCGCGCTGGACAATCATGGATTTCATCGTGGAATCTACTGCCAAAACTTCGTGAATTCCGATGCGACCTTGATACCCCGTCATGCCACATTCAAAACAGCCTTGCCCTTTTCGCAGTTGGTTTGACGGCAACGAAAACATATCCAAAAAATGACGTTCTTCTGGGGTCGGTGTGTAAGGAACCGCACAGTTGGGACAGACGTGTCGTGCTAGCCGTTGCGATACGACACACTCTAACGAGGAGGCGACCAAAAAAGGTGCGATGCCCATATCCACTAAGCGGGAAACGGTGTTGATGGCTGTGTTTGTATGCAGTGTGGTCAGGACAAGATGTCCCGTCATCGCCGCCCGAATGGCAATTTCTGCCGTTTCGACATCGCGGATTTCTCCTAGCATAATGACATCGGGATCTTGTCGCAAAATCGTACGTAGTCCAGAAGCAAACGTATACCCGATGGCGGTTTTTACTTGGGATTGGGTAATGCCATTGATTTGTTGCTCGATCGGGTCTTCGATCGTGATGATATTCATCGTCTCATAGTCCAACGAAGAGATGGCGGAATACAATGTGGTAGACTTTCCGCTTCCTGTCGGTCCAGCAATGATGAACAGTCCGTGTGGCTGGGAGATGGCCTGTTTGATGATATGCAAGTTTTTTGAAGAAAGGTTTAAATCCTCGACGTTTCTTTTGCCAATGCCCCCGAGCAAGCGCATAACAATCTTTTCACCGAAAATACTTGGCAATGTAGAGACACGGAGTTCTATTTTTTTACCGATCAATTCTACTTTGATCCGTCCATCTTGGGGCAATCGGCGTTCGGATACGTTTAAGTTTGCCATGATTTTAATGCGGGCGATCATCTGGGAATGCATGTGGATGGGCAAGCGCTGTTCCGTCCGTAACACGCCATCGACGCGGTAACGAATATGCAAGGCGTTTGCGTGTGGTTCGATATGGATGTCACTCGCTTTTCCTTGGAAAGCTTGAATAATGAGCTGATTTACGGTTTTGACCATCGGGGAATTTTCTTCAACAGCGGAGACATCGGCATGATTTTCTTCGACTTTGACATCTTGCATGAGCATATCGACATTTTCTTGGATTCCCGAGAAAAAACGATTGATTGCCCGTTGAATGTCTAGTTTTGTGGCAAATGCGGGCTCGATTGTATACCCAGTCAAAATTCGTACTTCATCTAAAGCAGGGTAATTCATCGGATCAATCATGGCGACGCCTAACGTATTGCCTACTAATTTATAGGGGATCATCCAATATTGCACAGCCAATGGGCGTGGGATGAGGCGTGTAATGTCCGCTGTAATTTTTTCATTATACAATTTTACGAAAGGAAGTTCCAAATATTTGGCAAGCATTTCGATGACTTGGTTTTCCGAAATGATATTTTTAGCAATGATCAACTCTCCTAGGCGCAACCGTGTTTTCTTTTGTTCTTCCAACAAGTCAGCGAGCTGTTGGGAGGTGATGACCCCTTCTTCGATTAAAAAAGAACCAAAAAATGTACTTTTATTGGATTTCAATGTGGAAACCTCCTTTGAGGGATGTGAGACCATGACAAGCCCGATACGATTCATCGTAGAAAACGTGGTGTTGTGCATGGGAAGTATGGAAATGTTCTTTTTCACATCCTACACCATGTGTGCGACACTCACCCGTATTTTAATACACATACGTACGGTCGATTAAAATGTTTGTTGCTTTCCTGCAAAAGGCAGTGCTCGGCGCCTATGTTTTCAATACGTGATTCGTATGATATAGCTGTATCGTACGGCAATGCCCTCTCCTTTGTCAATAAAATTCCACGTGCGCCTACGAACAAGCACAACGATACCACGGTGAACATACGCTAACAGAAGCCAAAGCATCGATGCATGTTGCAGTAGGCGAGACAAACAGGGGAGAGGGAGGATACGATGGTCGGGGTGTTTACGTGGATTAGCATTTTATTTCACCAAATCACATGGTTTGTTGCGCTTGTAAAAAATCAGGCATTCGCCCAACCTTTATCTGAAGCAGAAGAAAGCGAAAACATTCGGCGTTGTGCGCAAGGCGACGAGCACGCCAAAATGACGCTCATTGAGCACAATTTACGGTTAGTCGCCCATGTCGTCAAGAAATTTTCGAATACGAAGCAAGCGACGGAAGATTTGATCTCCATTGGTACAATTGGGTTGATCAAAGCCATTGACTCGTATTCCCCAGACAAAGGCACGAAGTTGGCCACTTTTGCCGCGCGGTGCATCGAAAATGAAATTTTAATGCATTTGCGGGCGATTAAAAAAACAAAAAATGACGTATCTTTGCAAGATCCGCTCGGTACCGATGCAGAAGGCAATGAAATGACGTTGTTGGATGTGCTCGGCACCGATCCAGACGACATCCCGCATGCCGTACATTTGAACGTGCAACGCTCGCGCATTCAGGCGCAACTCGAAAAACTTGATGTGCGGGAACAAGACGTCATTCGCGGGCGGTTCGGCTTGTATCCGTATACCGAGGAGCTGACGCAACGCGATTTGGCTGTAAAACTGGGGATTAGTCGTTCGTACGTCTCCCGAATTGAAAAACGAGCGTTGTTAAAGTTGTATCGTGAATTTTATCCTCGCCCGTAATGTGGTATGATACAAGAGGACGCTTAGCATATTAGGGAGGCTGTTTTGGAGGGATGGCGTTGTACAGGTGGGTCATACCAGATTTAAGCGTGCGTTCAATTTATGATATTGATTTCTCTTTATTGAAGCGTTTGGGCATTCGCGGTTTGATGATGGATTTGGACAATACGTTAGTCGGGGCAACAACGGCCTACGCCACCCCAGCGTTGCATCAGTGGATTTCCCATGCGCGCAATGAAAATTTTGCACTTGTCATTTTGTCCAACAACGGCGTAGTACGGGTACGTCAGTTTGCCGACCCGCTTCATTTGCCGTACGTATACGCAGCGCGCAAGCCGTTTCCGATTGCGTTTTGGCGGGCATTGCGCATGATGGCGTTGCCCCCGCAGCATGTGGCGATCATTGGCGATCAGATGATGACGGACGTCCTCGGAGGAAAGCGCATGGGTTTGTATACGATTAAGGTGGAGCCGATCGCTTTGGGCGAAGAAAAATGGTTTACACGACGCATTAACCGTACGATCGAGTCGTGGATCGTCGCACGGTTGCGCAAGAAAGGGATGTACACGTAAAAGATGACAGATCCAATCGTGCGTTGTAGTGGGTGTGGGGTCGTGTTACAGACGAACGAAGCAAAAGCAATCGGATACATACCCGCTACGGTGTTCCAGCAAAACATCACGCTACCGCGTGTGTGTCAGCGATGTTACCGGATGCAACATTATAACGAGGTGTCTATGGTAGATGCTTCATCGCACACGTTTTTGACGATGTTGCATCGGATTGGCGCACAAGAGGGCATCCTCGTACATGTCATCGATGCGACGGATGCAGAAGCGACATGGATCGATGGATTGCCACGTTTTGTCGGAGAACGGCGCATTTTGCTGGCGGTCAACAAAATAGATGTGTTGCCACAGCGGACATCACGTCCGCGACTGCGCCAGTGGATGGCGATGACGGCACGCCAACAGGCGTGGACGATCGCAGACATCGTATTGGTCAGTGCGCGGACGGGGGAAGGGCTCGATACGCTCTCTGCGGCGATGCAACACCACATGACTGCCTCGCGCACGGTGTTTTGGGTCGGGATGGCCAATGTAGGGAAATCTTCGCTTGTCAATGCCATGTTGCGCACCGAACAACCGTCCAAAGCGACGGTGACGGTGTCTGCCATCCCTGGGACGACGTTAGATTGGGTACGCATTCCCTTTGGCGACATGACCTTTATCGATACGCCAGGGGTCATGTACCGACGGCGTTTGACCGAAGTCGCAGCCAAAAGCGATGTGTTGTCTTTGATGCCACAAGAAACGATACGCCCGCGGACGTATCAGTTGTCGGCGCAACAGACGTTGTTTTTTGGGGGCTATGTGCGGGTAGATTTCGTGCAAGGGTCTCGTCGGGCGTGGACGTGTTATGCAGCGCGGACCATCCCAATTCATCGCACGAAACGTGTCCGCGCCGATGCATTGATGCAGACGCAACGGGGCATTTTGTTACAGCCTCCGTCTGTGGCGACGTCATCCATGCTCCCGCCTTGGAGCAAACACACGCTCACGATTTCGCCCCAAAAAGCATACGATGTTGTGATTGCGGGGTTGGGATGGATTTGTTTACAAGCAGAGGATGCGCAGGCGACGGTCGACGTGTATGCCCCACAAGGAGTGACGGTGTTTGTTCGTCCAGCGATGGTCGGATTTGGAAAAACGGTTGCACGAATGGAGGGGCATCGGGGATGACGGACACACTGCCGTTGCGTATTGGGGTCATCGGCGATCCCATCGGACACAGTCGCTCGCCCTTGATGATGAATTGCGCATTGGCGTATTTGGGGATAGACGGGCATTATGGTGCGTATGCTGTGCGCCCTGCGGCATTAGAGACGGCAGTCAACGGGATGCGGGCACTGGGGTTTGCGGGGATGAACGTGACGATACCGCACAAAGAAACCGTCTGTGCTTTTTTGGATGAGATCGACCCAGCGGCCCAAGCGATCGGAGCAGTGAACACGATCGTCGTGCGCGAAGGGAAATTGTGGGGAACGAATACAGATGGCATCGGCTACGTTCGTTCGTTGGAGACAGAGCTCGGCATTCGTGTGCAACAGCGGAACATCCTCATCCTTGGTGCGGGAGGAGCTGCCCGAGGGATTGCCTTTGCACTCGCTGCACAGCGTCCTGCCTCGTTGGCAATTGCCAATCGCACGCATGCCCGTGCCCAGCAGCTGGCGCACGCCTTGGAAGATATTTTGCATTGCGATGCGGTGACATGGGAGGACATCCCTGACGCACTCGCTCACTATGATACGATAATTCATACGACATCTGTCGGCATGTTTCCGCACATCGAGGCGATGCCATTGCGCTTGGACAACCTTCGTCGCGATACGATCGTAAGCGATATCGTGTATAATCCTTTACAGACGGCGTGGTTACGGCATGCGGCGCAATGCGGTGCCCGCATTCACTGCGGGTTGGGGATGTTTATCCATCAGGGAGCGTATGCGTTGGAACAGTGGACAGGACGCCAAGCACCACTTGCGGTGATGTACGAGGCAGTGGAGGCGTCGTTGCGCTGAGGATACGGATTCCCACAAAATCTGTGGCGGGACAAGCCGTGTTCCTGACAACGGCAAAGACGTGCGCGCCAATACCAAGGAGTGGATGCCATGCGCATTGGCGTTATGGGGGGAACGTTTGATCCAATTCACCGTGGGCATGTGCACGTCGCACACAGCGTTGCCCGTGCCTATGCCCTCGATGCGATATGGTTTATGCTGGCGCACACCGCACCACAAAAGGAGCGTCTTCCAGTTGCCTCTGTCACACATCGGTTGGAGATGGTAAAACGTGCAGTGGCCCATGAGCCTTCTTGGCATGCGAGTGAGATTGAGTTGCGCCGTGGAGGGGTGTCCTACACGTACGATACAGTGATGTATCTTTGCGACCATTTCCCAGCGCATACGTGGCATTGGATCGTAGGAGCGGATCGGTTACAGGGAGTTCCCCAGTGGCATCGCATTGCACAATGCGTTCAACTTTGCCAGATCATTGGCGTGAACCGCGATGGGGTGGATCCGTTCGACGTGACTCTGCCCGATCCACTGCATGCGGCGGTACATCGTTTGCGTATTGTGGACATGCCAGTGTCCTCGACGGACATTCGTCAACGTTGCCACAAAAAACTGCCGTTTCATCATTTGGTGCACGACGATGTCAGTGCATATATTGAACACCATCGGTTATACGAGGAGGAATGAGTCTATGCAACACACGCATGATACGAATATGTACGATTGGCAACACATAGCCAAGACAGTGGAGTCTCAACTTCCCGAAAAACGATGGCAGCATACATTAGGTGTTGCGTCATGTGCGATTGCGCTTGCCCAGCAATACGGTGTCGATCCCCACAAAGCACACGTAGCCGCCTTGTTGCACGATATTGCAAAGTATTGGTCCGCAGATCGGATGCAGCAGGTAATCGTCGCCGATGACCCACACAACGATGTCCTCAAGTATCCCATCGCCTTGTGGCATGCTCATGTAGGAGCCGTCGTCGCACGCACACAGTTTGGTATTGATGATGCGGACATTTGTACGGCCATTCGGTATCATACATCGGGGCGCATAGGCATGTCGATGCTCGAAAAAGTACTCTGCGTTGCTGACTACATCGAACCCAACCGCAATTTTCTGGGTGTGGAACGCATACGGGAACTCGCTCCCGAAAGCATCGAGCGGGCACTCCTTGTTGGGCTCGAATACACGATTCAACAGCTGATTAAAAAACGATGCCTCATTTATCCGCTGACAGTGCTCACACGCAATGAACTGCTTCGATATGAAACCGCGGAGGGGATACGATGAACGCAGATGCGATAGAAGCCATTTTGCACCAAGTCATACAGGCGGCAACAGAAAAAAAAGCACATCGGATCGTGGCGTTAGATTTGCGTGCGATTTCGACCGTTGTGGATTATTATGTTGTTTGTCACGGCAATTCGGAGCCCCAAGTCCAAGCGATCGTCCAAGAAATACGCAAAGCCATGGGGGAAGCGGGAGTCGTCGTACGTGGCATAGAAGGGATGCAAGTGGCACGGTGGGTGTTGATCGATCTGGGGGATGTCGTCGTGCATGTGTTTCACAAAGAGGAACGGGACTATTACAACATCGAGCGCGTATGGGCCGATGCCCCACAAGTACATTTGCCATAAAAAAGCACCAACAAAGACCCTGCACGTAAGGCGAGAATGCGCTTGTGTGAGGGTCTTTTTGTCGTGTGGCATGATGTGGGATGAAAATGACAGGAGGATTTTTTAGGATTTCGTTTTTTTCATTGTTTTTGCGGGTGTTTTGGTGCTTTTATTTTTGGGTCTATAATTTGGACACTGCGGATCCGTATTGCAGTCACGGATGTCATAGATGATCATGTGAGATTTTCGATTTTTTTTAAGCGATTGGCCAAACTCTGCTATTTTGATTCCAGCCCATGCGCCTAGTAATCCGGCGGTCATAAACTCACTAAACCCTGTCGTAAGATAGAGTGTACTACCGATAACACCAATGCCAGAATAAGTCACTAAATTTCCCACAAAACGATTTGCAAATGTGCTTGCATCTTTTTCGAGTGCGATAACACAAAGAAGACGATTTTTCACGGTACTGTTGCATGCAATGCGGTTATCTTTTGATGGATGTTCGGCGTGATATTTTTTGTAATTTGTTTCAATCAGGCTTTGTATTTCTTTATGTCGCTTGGCATCTTCGTAGTACATTTTATATTCCACTGGAATGTTCGTGCTTTTAGAAATCTTTTGATTTTGGGGTTTGGAAGCGATGATTTTTTGGGTTTTTGCTTGACTTGTGAGGGGGGAGTAAGGGAACAGTGAGGCCAACAACGACAGGAAAACAAGAACAATAAGAGGTTTTGTTCTGTTGTTGCGAGCAGGTTTGTATGATGGAAATGTCGGTTGCATAACGAATCGTCTCTCCTTTGGAGTAAAGATGTAGTAAAGAATGAATAAAGAACAACGTTGTCTTAATTATAATAATACATGCGTTTACATACGTTGTCAAGTCTTTTCGGAAAAGCGTGATTATAATAAACACTAATTAAAAACGTCTATGCAGGGCGTTTCCTTTCGCGAGAAAAACAGTGATTTTTAACAAATCGGATTCCTGTATTCAATCGGTGTTTAGTACTACATGATGATACGGCGCTGTCTTTGAGAACGATTATTTCGCTTGAAAAATATACTTCGTGCATGATCACGATATATCTGTGTGAGGGTATTTTTGTGCGTGGCATCAGGGAGAATGGGGAGGGCGGGAGGTGTGGTTATGATTTCGTTTTTTTCTTTTTTGGAACCATAATACTGACCACATATTCAAAACGTATACACAGTGGGCTTCTTTTTGCTGGAAAGCAAACCATGTTTTAATCGAGGCGGTCAGGCGTGGCCTTTCTGCGGGGAGGTGTATTGAGGGCACCGCTATAAAGCCGACGCACGCATAAATGTCAGATAAAAAACGTTTGTTTGGGGGAAAGGGGTTTTTACAAGTCGGTTTATCGCGGTGCGCTTGAAATGGTGATTCGTATTACTTGTGATGTAGTTATTATAAAAGTGCATTTTCCCTTCAAAAAGCGCCAAAAAATCCCGTGAGCAAGACGACAAATGCGCCTGTACAGGATTTTTTTACTGCGTGAATCATACCCGATTTACAAAAGAAAGGTGATAACCTACATGATAAATCATATTATTTGTTTCGTTGTAAAAATAAACACTGGTTTGTGTAAAAGACTGTTCTAGGCTACCGCCTTTGAAGAATATCGTATGGAAATCTTTGAGGCAACTTTGAGGTTTTTTTGTTTTTGGATTGGAGGAGATCAAATCATTATTTTTCAATTTACACACGTAACCATCTTGATCGATGACTCTGATCTTTTCCATTTTCTTTGACCCTGGTGTCATTGCTTTGGCCATTTTGCATCGCGCCAGTTTTTCAAAATCTTGCTCCGTTTGTATCTTTTTGATGTCTGGGCATTTTGCATCTGGAATGTTATCAACAAAATCGCGAAAAACTTTGCTCTCAACGGGTCTGAAATTTTTAACGTCGATCACGCACTGCAGATTTTTGTCGCTCGCATTTTTCCCAGTTGGCTTTTTGCAATAACAATCATAGGCTCTGAGGGGATTTGATGGCTTTCCGTTCCACCAATTTTTGGGAACATCAGGGCACGCTTGACGAGTGGAATTTCCCCCTTTTTCAACTTTCCCTTGTTTTGTTGCTTGCGCACTTACTGTAGCAGGGGTGACCACGATCAGGTTCGCCATAAACAAGGAAATCGCCAACCAGCCGAGTACGTGCCGTCGTTTTTGTTGCGAAATGGTCTTCATCATCCGTCTTCCTCTCCTAAAATTATGCACATTACAACGTACATGCAAAAACGAAGCGGATGGGAAAATACGCCTGTAGGGCGCCCTCATTCCGTGCACGTGTCCGATGCGTGAATTCATTATAACAAAATACACAACGTTTGTAAACCACAAAAAAAATCATAAAAAAAACACTTTTTCTAAAAAGGAATGATATTCGTACTACAACGAATTATATTTTTCAAAAGCAGAAGCGATTTTCCACGACCTGTCCTGTATGTATGACGTTGACAATATACGGGGGTAGTGATACATTGATAAAATGATACACGGTTTGGATACACACGGCTGTGTTTTTCAAAAATAAAATGTGCGGTTGTGTGTGATACTAAACACTGGCTGAATACAGGAATCCTATTCGTTAAAAAACGCAGTGATTTCTTGTGAAATGGGTCCCTTGGTATGGACGTTTTTAGTCAGTGTTTCGTATGAGGCGACCGTCTTTTTTTGTAGGAGGAGGCATGTATGGCGCAAACCCCCCCCCACGTGGGGTACGTTCCACAGCACATTGAACCGCGATGGCAGGCGTATTGGGACGTTCATCGCACGTTTCGTGTATTGGACGACGAGTCAAAGCCAAAATTTTATGCACTGGACATGTTTCCTTACCCGTCCGGCGAGGGGTTGCACGTCGGTCACCCCGAAGGATATACTGCCACAGACATCGTGGCACGGTATAAGCGCATGCAGGGGTACGATGTACTGCATCCGATGGGATGGGATGCGTTTGGGTTGCCTGCGGAGCAACACGCGATGGCGACAGGACATCCCCCGCGGGACATCACCGCAAGGAATATCGCAAATTTCAAAAGACAGATCCAATCCTTAGGGTTTAGCTACGACTGGGATCGGGAGATCAGCACGACAGACCCAGCGTACTATCGTTGGACGCAGTGGATTTTTTTGCAATTGTATGCGCGGGGACTCGCGTATGTCGCGGAGTTGCCTGTGAACTGGTGCCCTGCACTGGGGACGGTGTTGGCGAACGAGGAAGTCATCGACGGGGTGAGCGAACGGGGAGGCCATCCTGTGGAGCGGGTGATGATGCGTCAATGGGTGTTGCGCATTACCGCCTACGCCGAGCGGTTACTTGCGGACCTCGCACCGTTGGATTGGCCCGAGAGTATCAAGGAGATGCAGCGGCATTGGATCGGCAAATCTATCGGGACTGCGTTTTCTTTTGCGATCGTCAACCATACAGCACGGCTACATGTGTTTACGACACGGGCAGATACGCTGTTCGGCGTGACATATGCCGTGCTCGCCCCCGAACACGACCTCGTGTCGCACATTGTGACGGACGAATGTGCTGTGGCCGTGGCGGCTTATGTGGCCCGCACGAAACAAAAGAGCGATCTAGAACGCACCGATTTGGCAAAAGAAAAAACGGGTGTTTTTACAGGAGCGTATGCGGTGCATCCCGTGACAGGGGCGCACATTCCGATATGGATCGCAGATTATGTGCTTGTTTCATATGGATTTGGTGCGATCATGGCCGTGCCAGCGCACGATACCCGTGATTATGCGTTTGCACAACAGTACGCTTTGCCGATCAAACCAGTCATCGAAGGGGGCAATGTGGCACAAGAAGCGTATGTCGGTGACGGGCCACACGTCGATTCTGGATTTTTGGACGGCTTGTACACGGCAGAAGCGATCGCACGGATGAACGAATGGCTAGAAGCGGCAGGGATCGGACAAGCGAAAGTGACGTACCGGTTGCGCGATTGGCTGTTTTCGCGACAACGGTATTGGGGCGAGCCCATTCCGATGTTACATCGGGAAGATGGCACGATGCAGCCGTGTGCCCCCGAGGAGTTGCCCTTGTTGTTGCCGGTGCTCGATGAGATTATGCCGTCGGGTACAGGGGAATCCCCTTTGGCGAACGCCACGGCATGGGTGCATGTCGTCGACCCCGTGTCAGGCGTGCGCTCCCGTCGCGAGACGAACACGATGCCGCAGTGGGCAGGAAGTTGTTGGTATTATTTGCGGTTTATTGACCCGCACAACGACGAAGTCATCTGCGACCCACACAAACAAGCCCGCTGGTTGCCCGTCGATTTGTACATCGGGGGAGCGGAGCATGCGGTATTGCATCTGTTGTATGCGCGGTTTTGGCACAAAGTGTTGTATGACATCGGAGTGGTGTCGACACCAGAGCCGTTCCAAAAATTAGTAAACCAAGGGATGATCCTCGGGGATAACGGCGAGAAGATGAGCAAGTCGCGGGGCAATGTGATCAATCCAGACGATATTGTACGTCAATACGGGGCAGATACGTTGCGCTTGTATGAGATGTTCATGGGTCCCCTCGAACAGACGAAACCGTGGAATACCAACGGAGTTGAAGGTGTTCATCGCTTTTTGCACCGGGTATGGCGGTTGATCGTCGCCGAAGACGGCACGCTTCACCCTAAAATTCAAGACAGCGCTGGAGACACCGCTTTTTATCCGACATGGCACAAAACCATTCACCTCGTCACCGAACAAATTGAGGCGTTGCGCCTGAATACAGCGATTTCACAGCTCATGATTTTCGTCAACGAAGCATACAAACAACCGTCCCTTCCACGCGAAGCGATGCGACACTTCATCCAAATGTTGTCGCCATTTGCCCCTCACATTGCTGAAGAATTATGGGAAAAACTCGGAGGAACACAAACGATTACTTATGTGCCATGGCCTGTCGCACAACGTCAGTGGCTTGTCACAGACGAAGTCGAGCTGGCGATCCAAATCAACGGCAAGCTGATCACACGGCTGTGCGTCGCCCACGATGCGGATGAAGCCACGATCGAACAGACCGTGTTTGCTGCCCAGACCGTGGTCGCATCACTCGATGGGCGTCCCGTGCGTCGCGTGATCATCGCCAAAGGTCGTTTGGTCAACCTCGTCGTATGAAATCATGCGATCGAATTGCTGCGCCAAATGGGTGCATTCCTCCTCGAACTTGGCGTGGGTGACATGGATCACCGTGTTCCACAGGGCAGCGCTTTCTGGGTCGAGGATCCGCACGCCTGCTGCCGTAATGCCTCCTGGTACACAAATCGTCTGACGTATTGTCGCGAGCGTTTCTCCCGCTGTGAGTAACTGTGCGGTTCCTTTGAGCATGAGGGCAACGTATTGTTGGGTCTCCGCAGGGGAAATCCCCGTGTGTGTGTGCGCCTCCTTGATCCACGCTTGGAGCAACGAAGCGATGTAGGCAGGGGCACAGCTCGTGAAGTCTGAAGCGATGCGCACGTGTGCATCATCGATCGTTTTGGGTGTTCCCAGCACGCCGAGCAACTCATCTAGCCTGTGGCGATCTTCGGGGGCAAGGCGATCTCCGTGTACGACCAAGACGACGCCTTCTTGAATGCGATTCGTAAAACTAGGGATAATTTTGGCGATTTTGCACGGCAATGTGCGTTGGAGTTGGGCGATCGTCACAGGGCTTGTCACGGCGAGGATCAACTGGTACGGACGCACATGCGGTTGGATTTCCTCAATGAGTGCGGGGTATTCACGTGGTTTTACGCCTAATACGATCCAGTCGCACTGGCGCACGACATCGGTATTCGTACGTTCGATGACCAACGTGGGATATGTGGAGCGGAGTGCGTTGAGTTTCGTTGCGGTTCGATTGTACGCATGGATGCGTGTTGCCTGTGGGTGGTTGATCCAACGGGCGAGTAGCAGTTGCCCGATGTTGCCTGTTCCGATGATGCCGATGCGCATGCGAATTTCTCCTCTCGTGTGGGTACGTTGTGGGGGACGTGGATGTTTTTGGCGTGCAATACGAAACACGATTTCAAACCATATCCCCCAGTGAAAAGGCTACGCCTTTTGCTTTCCCGCAAAGGGAAGCCCGCTGTGCATAGATTTTCAATAAACGATTCGGATGAGGCTTTCTTTTTTCTATGATGCATGAGGAGGGGGACGGATGAAAAACAAACGATTCTGGTGGAAAACATTTGCGCTTGTCGTGCTGGGAGTAGGGGCAGGGCTCGTTGCAGTGGACGGACCGTGGAAATCTACTGCGGAGTCGACAGACTCCCACTGGCGTACCGCCAATGGGGACGTGGCGGAGTGGCTCGCCTCATTGCCTCCCGAGACGCCCGAGACGCAGACTGCGCATCCGCCCGCATCAATGCGTAGCCCATCGAATTTCCCTTCTGCGGGACCAGCGGCTGACCCTTCCCCCGCCAAACCCCGTGCCACACCCCCCGCACACAACACGGTGACAGACAAACTAAATATCAATCGTGCGACTGTGACACAGTTGGAGGCGTTGCCAGGCATCGGCGCAAAGCGGGCACAAGCGATCATCGATTACCGCACACAGCATGGGAATTTCCAGACGATCGAATCTTTGAACGACGTCAAAGGCATTGGGGACGCCATCTTCCAGCGACTGCGCGATCACATCGTCGTCGAATAAAGAAGCGCAACGTTACTGTATGCGGTGCTTCTCACAATATGTACAGTAGGTGATCGGATGTTGCGCAAAGACTGGGACACGTATTTTTTGGACATTGCTTTTATGGCTGCGACGCGTTCGCGCTGTCCGCGCAGACAAGTCGGTGCGGTGCTCGTCAAACATAAAAAGTTACTCGGTTCAGCGTACAATGGCGCACCGATGGGGGCACCAGACTGTGCAGAAGCAGGATGTATGATCGCCGAACAATTTGAGCTTGTGCCCCGGGATGGACAGTGGCAAAAAAAACAACGGTGCATTCGCACGATTCATGCGGAGCAAAATTTGCTGCTTTTTACGCATGCGCACGACCGCGAAGGGGCAACGGTGTATGTGACGGACCAGCCGTGCTGGATTTGTGCCAACATGCTCGCCAATAGTGGGGTGCGTGAGATCGTATACCATCGGACGTATCCGAAGGATGAAGGGAAAGTAGTTTCCTTGATGCAACAAATGCAAATTGCGTTGCGTTGTATGCCCGCATACGTTCCTCCTGTGGGCACGGTGTAGAGATATTCTTTGTTCGTGCACTGATACTAATTCCAAACAAATATATCAACAAAACAACGTGCGTGTGATGCAAAGAATATGCGATAGCGCTGAGAAAAGAAATGCAAAAACGAAGAAAAATGTGAACGCATACAAGCAGTTAGAAGTAGTCGCATATCGTGGCGTAGGAAAGAAGATCAAAGAAATCGTCACGTTGACAGGATATAACGCCGATGATGTGGAAATGTTGGCAAAAAAAAATCGGTTACCGGCGGGATACACGATCAAAAGTATTATAGGGCGAGACTGGAATTTTATCGATGTTTTAGTTTGGAATTAGTATGACCTGAAGAGTCGCTTTATCGGCACACTGGAGCGAGAACAACAAAATAGACAACAGCGGTCATGAAGCCCATGCCACTTGCCCCATATCAGAGGGGGAAAGGTGGCTTTTTGTGTTTTTTTAAGTTGCGGGAGGGAGGGGTGCACGTGCGTCGAAGCACAGTCGTATTGGCGGTGGCATTTGTGGCAGGGATGGTCGCAGCGATAGAGTGGGGCTGGGGGGGCATTGCCATCGGTAGCGTCGTTGTCGGAGGTGCGTGGTATGGCATCATGCAGGGCAACGAAGGCATTCGGTTGCCTGTTTTTCTCGTGGCCATGGCATTTTTTATCGGGGCGGGTTTGTATGAGATAAAAACAGCCACCTTGCATACGACGTTCCCATTGGCAGAGGGGGAACATATGGTTCGTATCGCAGGCATTATCGTACAACCGCTCGCAGTCGATGGCGATCGCCTGACGACGGTCGTACAGGTGCATGCGCTTGACGGCGTCAACGTGCAGCCGTGGAAAGGACGGGAGCGCGTACGTCTGACGATGCGTTTGCAACAGCAACAAGAACTTGCGGTCGTGGGTCGTTGGCAAAGAGGGGATCGCTTTGAAGCGACAGGGGTGTTGCAACGTCCGCTCTCAGCCACAAATTTTGACGGCTTTGATTATGCCCGCTATTTGAAGTTTCAGGAAATATTTTGGACGTTTCAGCTCAAAGGGACGTCTGCGATTGCGGTACACCCCGTGTCCACGTGGTCGTGGCTTGCGGTACTTGCGGTGATCGATACGTGGCGGATGGCCCTCGTGACCCAACTGCGCACACTGTACACTCAACCGGTCGTTGGATTTATGGAGGGCATGGTCGTCGGTATACGCGATGCGATTGCCCCAGAGCAGTATGCGCATTTTAGCCAGCTGGGGTTGACGCATTTGCTTGCTATCTCTGGATTAAATGTTGCCCTGTATGTGGGGACGATTTTGTTGTTGCTCCGTCTGTTTCCCCTCACACAAGAAACACGGTACATGATTGCCTTATGGGCAGTCGTCTTGTTTATTTTGATGACGGGAGCAACCCCCTCTGTCGTACGGGCAGGGATGATGGCCATGGTCGCCTTGTATGCGGCGCGGCGACACGCCTTGCATGACGGCATACACCTCGTTGCCGTGGTCGCTGTGCTCATGTTGGGTTGGAATCCATTGTTCATCCACGACGTCAGTTTCCAGCTGAGTTTTATCGTGACGATCGGCTTGATCGTGGGCGTACCGACGGGGATGCGCCTGTTGCCGAGGGGTCCTTTGTTTTTGCGAACATCTGTTGCGGTGACCCTCGTCGCCCAGCTCGCTTCGTTTCCACTTACGATTACGTATTTTAATGGGTTTTCGCTGTTGTCTTTTTTGGCAAACTTGTGCGTTGTACCGCTGTATAGTTTTGTCGTCTTGCCGTTGGGGGTGTGTAGTGTCGTTTTTTCTGCGGTGTGGACGGGAGCGGGTCAAGCCGTGGCGATGGCCGTTTCCTTCCTCGTACAAACGTCGTTTCAGGTGTTTGCTTGGGCGGTCGACGTGCAGGGGATGTATACGATTTGGGCGACTCCATCATGGGGCTGGGTGGTGTTGTATTACGGGGTGTGCATTGCCTTATTGGTCGTGTACAACGACGTGTTCGTCCTCCACGCACGGCGCCGCATGCAGACGCTGTGCCTGCTTGGATGCAGTGGGGTAGCAGTCGTCATCGGGGCGTACGGGGCCCCTTGGGGGGAAAATGGCGAAGTCATGGTGTCTTTTTTGGATGTTGGACAAGGCGACGCCATGTTGATCCGTACTGCGACGGGAAAACACATTTTGCTTGATAGCGGGGGCACGGTCTCGTTTTTGCGGCCGACAGAAACATGGCGAAAACGGCAAACACCGTACGATATCGGCCAACACATGCTCGTGCCTCTGCTGCAACGACGGGGGGTGAAACAGCTCGATGCGGTGGTCATGACGCACGGCGATGGCGATCACCTCGGGGGCATGCCAGCGGTCATCGGACGCATCCCAATTGCCACGCTATATTTTAATGGCACCGTGAAAGATACCCCCCTCATCCGCCACTGGTTACAGGAAGTAGTACAAAAAAACATTCCGCTCGTTGCGCTACAACGGGGCGATGTGTTGCACATCGATGAATCCTTGCAGTTTCACGTGTTGCATCCACCAGATCCCGATCCGATGAGCCCAAAGCCTTCACCCCAAGAGAAGCAAAATGAATATTCGTTGGTGTTGCTCGCCCGCATCTTGTCGCATACGTTTTTGTTTACCGGGGATATCGGGGGGGAACAAGAAGAAAACATCGCCATAGCGAGTTCCCAACTGGGTGCGACGGGGACGATTGACGTGTTGAAAGTCGCCCATCACGGGAGCAAATCGTCTACGTCGTTGACCATGTTGCAACGTTGGAAACCGCGTATGGCCGTTGTCAGTGCGGGTCGAAACAACCAATACGGACATCCCCATCCAACAGTCGTCGCACGGTTGACCCGTCAACGTATTCGGCTGTATCGCACAGACCAACACGGGGAAGTGCAATTTCGTATGCGCCAAGGAGGGGCGTTGGAAGTGCGCACGAAGCAACCGTGAAGTCGTTGTGGTAAAATGAAGAAGCAATAGAGTTGAAGCGTACGCAAAGTAAAGCGTATATATTGTATAAAGGGGGGATGACCATGCGCGATCTGCGACTCAACAGCTTGGCGCACACGATCGTGACCTATTCCACCGCAGTGAAACCTGGCGATCGGGTGCTCATTGAGATGGTGGGACAAGAATATGAGTTTGTCAAAGCGATCGTGGAGCAAGTCACTGCTGCAGGGGGCATGCCGTTTGTGGAGTTGACACATCGTGGGGTCATGCGTACGTTGTTGACGCACAGTACACCCGAACAGCTGAGCATTTGGCGGGAATTTTCGTTGCAACGGATGCGTGCGATGGACGTATATATTGGGGTGCGCGCTGGTGACAATGCGAGTGAATGGGCAGGGATTTCATCCGAAGCGTTGCGTCGGTACGAGCAATTGTGGTACAAACCCGTGCATCTCGATCAACGCGTGCGACATACCCGATGGGTAGTGATGCGCTATCCGAGCCCGTCCATGGCACAGCAAGCGGGAATGAACACGGATGCGTTTGAGGATTTTTATTTTGACGTGTGCACGCTAGACTATGCACGGATGGCGCAGGCGATGGATGCGCTCGTCTCACGGATGCAAGCGACAAAACGTGTGCGATTGGTGGCGCCTGGGACAGATTTGACATTTTCGATCGACAATATTCCGGCGGTCAAATGTTGTGGACAACGCAATTTACCAGATGGAGAAGTGTATACTGCACCGGTGCGCGATTCGGTCGAAGGCACGATTTGCTTTAATACCCCGAGTGTATACGCAGGGACGACGTTTGAGCACGTCACCTTTACATTTTCCCAAGGGAAAATCGTCCATGCCACGGCCAACGACACCGCACGCCTCCATGCAATTTTGGATACAGACGAAGGGGCACGCTACATTGGCGAGTTTAGTCTTGGGTTTAATCCGCATATTTTACACCCGATGAAAGATACGTTGTTCGATGAGAAAATAGCAGGGTCGTTGCATTTTACGCCGGGGCAAGCGTACGAAGAAGCAGACAACGGAAATCGTTCCGCCATCCACTGGGACCTCGTCTTGATTCAACGGGAAGCATATGGCGGCGGGGAAGTGTGGTTTGACGATACGCTCATTCGCAAAGACGGCATCTTTGTCGTACCTGATTTGACGTGTTTAAATCCCGAAGCGTTGCTCGGCAATGGGACAACGTCCAACGTGTAAGTTTTCGTGTAGCCGATACGAACCACCGATTGAAAACAGGATACACAGCGGGTTGCCTTTTGTGAGAAGGAAAAAGGTGTTTTAACCGATATATCGGTGGGATTGGAAAGCGGATGCGCAGTACCGAGGCGAAAAGGCTACGCCTTTCTGTAGGGGAGGTGTGTAGAAAACGTGATTTGTAGGAGGAGTCACGAAAGCAATCAGGCTTCTGCGCACTGCGATGCGGGACGAGTATCAATTTATAGGAGGCGCAAATGGAGATGGATCTTCACCCACGGACACTCTCCGAACGTGCAGTTGCATTGCTGCAAGACGATGCCCAGCAGATTGCAAAATTGATTCAAGTGCAGATGCAACATCTTGCTACACGCAAATGTCCGTTGTACGAAGAAGTGCTTGATACACAAATGTATGGATTTTCTCGTTCAATCGATTTTGCTGTCCGTATCGGACTCCTCGAAGCGTACGAGGGAAAACAAATGATCATGCACCTCGAACGCAACTTGGCTACGATGTACGAAGCGCTCGCTAAAAACCAACCTTTGCCCTAGTCTGCTGTGAGAATGTGGGGATTCACGTTCGCAAATAGTCAAAGATTTTTTTCACCAAAGGGGTATGCCGTTCTTATGGACGGCATGGGAAGCATAAAAAATCTTAAAAAATTTCATCATGATGTACACTTAAGTTTTTTTATGTAGAGCATATGCGTACAGCAGACGAGAACGCACGTGTGTATTTCTAGAATTACAACGCAAAACAGGAGGAACCTCGCAAGCAGGCGGGGTTGCTCCTGTTTTGTTATTTTCTCTATTTTTCCCTTAAAAAAACTATAATCATATAATTATATCATAAAAAACATAAGAATGATGAAGGGTAAATGAGGATAAAAAGGTGTGAGATGAAGTGGGGAGGGAGAGGGAAAAAGTGAAGAGAGGGTATTGACAAAACTGTGGGAAGGTGTTACTGTAATAATAAGGGTATAATCCCAATATATGGTAAATCTAAACAAGTGCAAGGGACGACGCATTTGCATAAGGGAAAAGGAAGGGCAACAGCCAAAATGGAAGGGGAGCGATGGAGATGAGAAAGGGAAAAAGCAGACGGCGGTGGATGGTGTGGTTGTGTGTGGCGGGGATGATGGGGAGCAGTGTGCCGGTCGCCGGAGGACAAACGGGGAAGGAAGCAGGGCAAAAGGAAGCAGGGCAAGTGGTGATGGAACAAGGGAATGCGGGATGGGGAGACATCGTAGGGCATTGGGCGGAAGAGATGATACGGGAGTGGGGAAAAGCAGGGCGCATTTCAGGGTATCCAGACGGAACGTTTCGACCGGATGAGCCGATCACACGGGCAGCATTCATGAAGATGGCCAATGGGTTGTATGGGGAGCTAGTGGCGAAGGAAGTGGGGTATACGGACGTAAAGAAAGACGAGTGGTATACGAAGGTGATCGGACAAGCGATGGAGGCAGGATACATTGGGGGATACGAAGACAACACGATGAGAGCAGAGGCAGGGGTAAC
>JAULZZ010000018.1:0-3385 GCA_032117095.1 Paenibacillus sp. | reverse complement strand
TGCAGTTTTTGTTGCCCGAGATGACCAAAGCGCATTTGCCCCCTTCGTATTTGGTAGCGTTTCCTGGTGTAGAACTCACCGTTGTGTATTGTCCTCCTGTCTCTTATCCGATCAAAACCGCACGAAACGCACGGCAATTGGCTTTTATGTCTGGTTGGTCTTCTTATGTATGGATGTTGTTTGATCAAAATCCACGACCCCTATCACGCACCTTGTACTGGATAAACGGCAACGACAAAATATTACTCAATCCTCGCGCAGCATAAGCCACCATCGCACCCCATCTTTCCAGCGCAACGTTGCTGTTTTCTTTGTATCCGGCGGATTCCTTTGCCTGCACGTACAAAAGTGGTATGATATTGACAATGCCGTTCATTTTATTGTGTCTAATACTAAACACGGATTGAATACAAGAATCTCATTGGTTAAAAATCTCTTTGCTTTCTCATAAAAAGGAAACGCTATGCGTAGATGTTTTTCATCCGTGTTTAGTACATGCATGCATGTTTTTTATACGTGTCCAAACCTAGGCGGTGACCAGATGATAGAATTTGTCAAAATGCACGGAATAGGCAATGATTTTGTCGTGATTGCGTGTGACCAAGTGCCACCCAATGTAGCGCATCTTGCACAGGCGATGTGTGCTCGTCATACGGGCATCGGAGCAGACGGCGTCGTGTGGATCGTCCCTTCGGCCCAAGCGACCGCCAAAATGCGTATTTTCAATGCAGACGGCTCGGAGTCGGGACAGTGTGGCAATGCCATTCGGTGCGCGGCCAAATATTTGTGGGATTGTCGGCGGGTGCAACAGTCCACCTTTACGATCGAAACGATTGGGGCGGGGGTACAACGCGTAGCACTCTTTTTTTTGGATGACATCGTTGACCGTGTGGAAGTAGACATGGGGATGCCCCTCTTTGAAAATTATCCGAGTGACCACAGCGAGCATACCCCACAGTCGCTTGTACTTGCAGAACATTCCTTTGTTTTCCATGCGGTGTCGATGGGAAACCCACATTGTGTGATTCACGTTCCCGATGTAGACGCCTTTGATGTGGCGACATTTGGACGAAAAATTGAGTGTCATCCGTATTTCCCACAGCGCACGAATGTCGAATTTATTACTGTCACCTCGTCGGATCGTCTGCGCATGCGTGTGTGGGAACGGGGCGTTGGGGAAACGCTCGCATGTGGCAGTGGGGCGTGTGCCGCTGTCGTCGTTGCTGCCTCACAACGTGTCTTGCAACGGCAAGCGACCGTGGAGCTTTTGGGTGGTGTACTCCATATCGTATGGGATGAGACGACAAACCGGGTAGCGATGACGGGGGCGGTACAAACCGTATTCGAAGGGCGGTGGAACGGATGAAGGACGATCTTTTATCCGTACGGAATGTGCCGTTGATGCAAGCCATTCGTGCGCAAGTCATCATCGGGGATGGCGCGATGGGGACGTTTTTATACCAGCTTGGGTTTGGATTAGGCGTATGTTTCGAACAATTCAATGTGACCAAACCAGAAGTGATCCGTTCAGTACATACGCAATACGTAGATGCTGGCGCACGTTTATTGGCGACAAATACGTTTGCCGCCAATCGTCTCCAATTACAACCGTACGGCTTAGCACACGAGGTACACGCATGCAATACGGCTGCCGTACGGTTGGCGCGAGAAGCAGGGGGCGACAAAGCGTACGTGTGCGGGGCGTTGGGGCCGTTGCGTGGAAAAATGCGTGGTTGGATAGAGGAAGAAGAGAGCAGGGGGGCAATTGCTGAACAAGTCGAAGCTCTGTTGATGGCAGGCGTCGACGGCATCTTGTTAGAAACGTTTGCCGACATGGAAGAAGCGGTACTGACGATCGGAGAAGTGCGCAAACAGACGACGGTCCCCATCCTGTGCCACTTGGCGATCGAAACAGGGACAACCGTACTAGACAGTACGAATCTTGTGGCGATGTTCCAGCGGTTGTACGCAGAAGGCGCAGACGTTGTCGGGCTAAACTGCCGGAGTGGTCCGTATGCCATGACGCGCCTACTCGCACACATGTCGCCGTCGCTGCCGTTTCCTCTTTCGGTATATCCGAATGCAGGCTTGCCCGCTTGGGAAGACGGTGCGTATTCGTATCCCGCATCCCCGGCATATTTTGCGCAAAGTGGGCTGCAACTCGTCGCCTTGGGGGCACGAATTGTCGGGGGGTGTTGTGGGACGACCCCTGCACACATTCAAGCCCTTTCTGAAACACTGCGTGCACATCCACAGACACCGACACCGACTGCTTCTGCACACGCCCGTCCGCCCGAATCGATCGTCCTTTCCCCGCCCCCATTGCCCCACCAACCACCCACGCTTGTCGATTTGGTGCGTCAACGCCATACGGTCATCGTCGAGCTCGATCCGCCACGCGAAGCAAGCGTAAACACGTATATGAAGGCGGCCAAACAGCTACAAGACGCTGGTGTCGATGCGATTACACTCGCAGACAATTCTTTGGCGATGACCCGTGTGAGCAATATGGCTGTCGGACAACTCATCGCACAACAGCTCGGTGTGCGGCCGTTGTTACACGTTGCCTGTCGCGACCGCAACGCCATTGCCTTACAGTCGCATTTGATGGGCATGCACGTGCTGGGGATGGACCACGTCCTCGTCATTACAGGCGACCCGCCCAAATTTGGCGATTTGCCCGGGGCGACATCCGTATACGATGTCACGTCGATGCAGCTCATCCGCAACATCAAACAAATGAACGCAGGCGTTCATTTTTCAGGGAAACCGATGAAAGAAGCCACGCGATTTGTCGTCGGTGCCGCCCTCAATCCGAACGTCAAATACATGGCAAAAGCGATCGAACGGCTAGAAAAAAAGATTGAGGCGGGCTGTGACTTTGTCATGACGCAACCGATCTACGATCCAGCGGTGCTCCACGCGTTGTACGCCCAGACAAAGCATCTTTCCGTGCCGATATTTGTCGGGATTATGCCGTTTACGAGCGGACGAAATGCTGAATATTTGCACAATGAAGTGCCTGGAATTTCCTTGTCGGCAGACGTGCGCCAACGTATGCGCGGGTTAGAAGGGCAAGCTGGCAGGGAAATGTCACTGACGATCGCCCGCGAGATGGTCGATGCGGCGATGCCTCTTTTTAAGGGAATTTATTTGATTACGCCGTTTTTTGCCGTAGAGATGACCACCGCATTGACGAAACATATCGCCCAACGAAGAAAGGATACCCCATGACCGTACCATGGTATACGAACAGTTTCCAAGAAGATTATTTGACAGTATATCGTCATCGCGACCATGTGCGTGCGCGTGCAGAAATGCAAACGTTGGTGCAATGGCTGGGGTGGCGGGCGCCTTATCGGGTGCTCGATTTGTGTTGTGGCAC
>JAULZZ010000017.1:0-17245 GCA_032117095.1 Paenibacillus sp. | reverse complement strand
CATTTGTGTGGGATCGGTCAAACGCCGTACGTTGCTAGCAAACGGAAGGTGGTCTAAGTGGTGCGTGTCTTGATGGTGGCAGCCGAAGTCGCTCCCTTTGTAAAAAGTGGCGGGTTGGCCGATGTGATCGGATCGTTGCCCCAAGCGTTGCGCAAAACGGGGGTCGATGTGCGCATCATCATGCCCAAATACGAGGACCTTACGGAGAAGTGGCACACACAGTTTACGTTTGTCACGCAGTTTACAGTGCAAGTGGGATGGCGTCGGCAATATTGTGCCATCTTAACACTGACGCACGAGGGCATTCCCGTGTATTTGGTCGAAAACGACTATTATTTTCGGCGACGTGGATTGTATGGGTATGGCGATGATGCAGAACGGTTTGCGTATTTTTCGCAAGCCGTTGTAGAGTCATTGGGACGATGGGACTGGGTACCAGATATTCTCCATACACATGATTGGCATACCGCTTTGGTGCCTGTTTTCTTGCGGACGCATTATGCCCACAGTCCGTTGCATACGCCCATCAAAACGATGTTTACGATACACAACATCCGCTACCAAGGGGTATATGGCAAAGAAGTCATGGGACAACTGTTGAATTTAGGGAAAGAACACGACCATCCCGAGGCGTTGGAATATTACGGGGCGATTAATTTTATGAAAGGGGGAATCGTGTACAGCGATGCGGTGACGACGGTCAGTCCTACGTATGCGGTGGAAATCCAAACGCCATATTATGGGGAAGGGCTAGACGGGGTGTTGCGGGCACGTCAACACGTGCTCACGGGCATCGTCAATGGCATCGACGTCGCTGTCTACGACCCTGCACACGACACACAGCTCATCCAACCGTTTTCCTCCCATACCGTGCATGAGGCCAAAGCGACGAATAAACGGGCGTTACAAGCGCAATACGGACTCCCCGTGGATCCGACCGTTCCGTTGCTGGCGATTGTCACGCGGTTGGTGGAGCAAAAAGGCATCGATTTGCTCTTGCATGTGATGGCGGAGTTGTTGGAACAAAATGTCCAAATGGTGATCATCGGGGTTGGTGACTACGTCTATGAACAAGCATTGCAGGCGTGGGCGATACAGCATCCAAAAAAACTCGTGGTAGACATTCGGTTTGATGAAGGTCAAGCACGCAGGGTGTATGCGGGAGCAGATTTGTTTTTGATGCCCTCGAAGTTTGAACCGTGTGGCATCGGACAGATGATCGCCATGCGCTACGGCGCTGTTCCGATCGTACGGGCGACAGGGGGATTACAAGATACTGTGGTGCCGTTCAATGCGGTGCGTGGCGACGGGTATGGGTTTACGTTCGTACAGTACAACGCCCATGACATGCTCGATGCCGTCACCCGCGCGCTCCATACGTATCATCAGGAAGTACCGTGGCGACAACTGCATGCACAGCTCGCACAACAAGATTTTAGCTGGGACACTTCGGCACGGCAATACGTTGCATTGTATAAGGCACTTCTGGGATAGTGGATTTCATTGGAATGAGAAAGAGTGGTTCTTTTGCTGTTCCCTATACGAATCACGTCTTGAAAACAAGCATGACCCCTACAAAAAGGGAGGTATGGGCAGTGAAAATTGGTCAACCGGTGTATGTACAGGCGGTAAGTGATTTCTCAGAGAAAGATGAGATGCGCTATCGTTCACGCATTGCCGAGCTGTCAGAAGAAAAAATATTTTTAGAAGTGCCGTTCGATGAAGAACGGCGCATCCTAAAAATATTTGCGACGCACGAAACATTGACTGGATTTTATGTGTCAGACGATGGCATCCGCAACTATTTTGAAACAAAAGTCATGGGATATAAGAGGCAAGGATTTCATCTGCTTATCGTGCAACGTCCAGCCAAGAACGAAATTCGGCGGTTTCAACGGCGTAATTTTTTGCGCCTAAAAACGGAGATAGATTTGGCGATTTGCAAGGGGAGTTATCGTCAAGTCGTGTCCACGTTCGACATCGGGGGAGGGGGCGTGAGTTTCATCTGCTATGTGAGTGAGCCCATCGAGATTGGCGATGCACTGACGTGTTGGATGCCATTGTACCAAAAAAACAATACGATTGATTTTGTGTTTTTTGCAGGGGCGGTCATTCGTGCACGGGATATGGAAGGGTTGAAGCAGGTGCTGAGTGTGCAATTTACGTACATATCCAACGAAGACCAACAAAAAATTGTTCGTTATACGATCGATCGCCAGTTGGCAAAGCGAAAGTAGTGGCGTATGTGTCAGGGCGAGGAAGCAGGGCATGAGAGGGGAGTAGGGAGGTCGAATCTGTATCGGTGTGTTCAAGTAAGGAGGGATTCATATTGCAGTTGGCGAGTGAGTGGGTTCTATTATGAAAAAAAACATCTTGATGAGCTGGTGGCATGGGGGCTGTGTCCAGTACAAAGAATAAAAATGCGCTACACAGGGTCCTTTCTTTTCCGTTCATTGCTAAAGGGCACCTCTATAAAGGGTATCGTACGGAAAAACATAAAAGAAAAAAGCGCTTGTTTACGGAAAAGGGATTTTTTACAAATTGGTTTATAGAGGTGCACGAAAAGAAAATCTGCATATCTTTACGTTCTACCGCTTCTCTAAATCAATCTAGAAAACCATCTATTCCACGAATCTCATCGAATCGTTTAACAGACAAATCAAGAGATACACCAATCGAAAGGAGCAATTCCCTATGAGCAAGCGTTAGAAAAATTCTTGGTTTCACGATTTGAAAGCGATAGCAAACGCTTTGCTACGCGTTGTCATAACGCCTTTGATCAAGTGCGTGCTGATACTAAACACTGATTGAATACAGGAATTCTATTGGGTAAAAAGAACAGTGATTTCTTGTAAAACGGGACTCTTGGTATGGCTGTTTTTAATCAGTGTTTCGTATGACCTACTCGCCATGTTCTCCACGTAGCATGACACCCCCCAATGCTACAAGACGAGGTTATCCCCATTTACACAAAATATTTTACACTCAAAGTTGTCTGAATAATCTCGAGGTGAAATCAGTGAATTATCAAGATTTAGTAAGCAAAAAAATTAAATATGATAACATGAAACATGTGCTTTCGGACCATACAGTCAATAGTTATTCTCAGGCTTTTGATGTCGAATACACCCATCATTCTACGGCAATTGAGGGCAATACGCTTACGCTACTTGAGACAAAAGTTGTGCTTGAAGAAGGGATTTCCGTAGGTGGCAAACATTTACGTGAACTTTACGAAGTCGTTAACCACAATAAAGCATTCCATTACGTAAAAAAGTGTGTCAATGAACATCGTCCGTTGAATGAAAAAATGATAAAGGATATTCATTCCATCTTGATGGAAAACATTATGGTGGGTGGCGTGTACCGTAATGTCGATGTATACATATCTGGGGCATCACATACTCCGCCTTCGCCAAATGAAATGTACCACCAAATCAAGAATTTTTATGCTGATTTAGAACAAAAAACGTTTAAAAATGTCATTGAACTTGCAACTTGGACACATGCTGAATTTGTGCGAATCCATCCGTTTGCTGATGGGAACGGTAGGACATCTCGGTTGATTATGAACTATCAACTGATGTTACATGGTTTTTTTCCGATTTCGATCAAGAAAGAAACACGGCTGGAGTATTTTAAAGCCCTCGAAGAATATGCTGTTCATCGTGATCTTCATTTGTTTGCCGATATGATTGCTGTGCTTGAAGAAGAGCAACTTGATCGTTATCTCAGTATGACAAAATAATAGGACATACTTATTGTTCTTTTATCAATAGTTTATTAATTAACATGACGCTCCCGTTTGTAGCAGTTGATTCATCGCTGACTCCTAGTGACTGCGAAATACTTCCGTAATATCTTGTTTCGTGACTAGCGCTTGAATCAAATCTGTAGTAAGATGGTTCATGGGGAAGCCCTCTTTTCTGTGAATTGTTTTATGGTGACTCAATTCTACCAGACGAAGGCTTCCTCTTCCATTTACACAAACTATTTTACACTCTCTGAGTTTACATTGTATAATGAATGTAGAATCAATCTTTACAAAGCTCGCCGAAAGGAGATGTTATGATGGCAATCTCTAAAAAATTAGATGATGCGACGTATGCGCAATTGTGGAGTATTTTCTCGAAAATGAATATGAGCCGAAACAAGGTGGTTGTTGATTTTCAGAAGAAAACGATTGAAGTTGAAGATGATTATAGTATTGATGACATCATAGCATCGGCAGGCATATTGACACCTGATCAAGGGCATCAGTTGATGACTAATTTAAAAAAGATTCGTGAAGAAGATTGGGACTGATACTAATTCCAAACAAATATATCGACAAAATAACATACGTCTTATGCATGGAAAGAGGTTCGCAAACGGTCGTTCAAAAACAGAACAGCCGATTCTCACAGGAAAGTAGAAAATATTTTTTCTGAAACACTGACTTTCTTGTCAAAAAAATATCAAAAGTATTACTGGTAGAGTCTGGATACTATCGATTTTTCAGTTTGGAATTAGTATGATATGACAACTGGATATTTACTTGACACGAATATTGCTATCGCTATTCTGATTCGTGAAAAATCAGTACTGGATTTTATTTTTGAAACAGCTCAACAGAAGATTCCGATCTATTTTTCAGTAATTACCGAGTGCGAAGTACTTAGTGGATTGCGATCCGAAGAAGTGCTTGAGCAAATTCAGCTTTTTAATAGTTCTCGTTGCTTGGAAGTTACGTCGGCTATCGCCAATCGTGCGGGATCGATGAGAAGAGAACAGAGAAACAAAGGACGAAAACTGAAAACACCAGATGCGCTAATCATTGCAACTGCCCTAGAACATGGGCTTACTCTTGTATCGAGAGATCAAGATATGAAGTTTGTGGAGACGCAATATCAACTGCCAATGAAAGACATTTTATAATGAAGCAGCCGAGAGGCTGCTTTATTCAAACCAATGTCAACAGGTTAAACGATTCGCCTCAAGATGTCACAAAACAAGTGACGGTTTGAAAGATTGACGCTTACCCTTAAAGATGTTTTTTTTCGGGATAAAGACGCACGGGCAACGGGAGTACGAAAAAATACGTCACTGTGGCGCTTCGGATGTGAGCAGGCGAGAAATCGTCGCCATCAGTTCACGTGTCCATTGCGCTTGTTGGTCTGCAGGATGCAATGTTTCATCGGGATGCAGTACCAATGGGCTGCCGTAGACGATCGTCAACGGGTGAAATCGGCGGTATGACCCGATGATGGCAGTCGGAATGATGGTGGCACCACTGCGCAGGGCAAGGCTCACGGCGCCTTTTTTTCCTTCTCCGAGTGCGCCTGTCTTGCTTCGTGTGCCTTCGGGGAAAATAGCAATGATGCGTTGTTCCCGCAATAAACGCAATGAAATCTTAATCGTATCGATGCTCATGCTGCCCCGTGTGACGGGAATGACACCGAATTTTCGCAGGAAATAAGCGAGTACAGGGATGCGGAGCAACTCGGCTTTTGCCATATAGTGGACTTGACGTGGGACGAAAATGCCGATGAGCGGCGGGTCCCACAAACTGCGATGATTGCTACAGAGCATCACGCCCCCTTGGGCGGGGATGTTGTCGATACCGACGACACGGATGCGAAACAAAAGGCGCACCAATGTGCGCAAAAACGATCTGCTTATTTTATAAATCATGAGACGATGTCACGCTCCCGATCACCGCAGTACACTGTGTCACGATACGGTGTACGACGTCTGTAATGTCCAAATCAGAACTGTCTATGACAACGGCATCCGGTGCGCACACCAAGGGGGCGTGTGTCCGTGTTTGATCTTGGTGGTCGCGCAATGTGATGGAGGCGATCAAGTCATCGAGCGTGAGCGATGGGTTTGTCTGTATCCACTGCGCATAGCGGCGACGTGCACGCACTTCTACCGAGGCGGTTAAATAAATTTTAACGGCAGCATCTGGTAGCACGTGCGTACCGATGTCACGGCCATCCATCACGATGCCCCCATCGCGTGCCAAAAAGCGTTGTTCGTGCACCAAATGATGTCTTACCTCGAGGAGTGCCGCGACCGCAGTGACGTGATTTGTGACGGCGATGCTACGGATCGCCTCGGTCACCTCTTCGCCGTTGAGGAACACCTGTCTTCCCCCATCGGACGTCGTCCAAGTAATACGTTGTTGTCTGACGAATGCGGGGGAAACGACATCGGCTATCGGCATATTCGCCCGCAGAAAAGCCAATGTCATGGCCCGATACATCGCACCAGTATCCACATACGTATAGCCCAAAAGGGAAGCGATGCGCTGTGCTACAGTGCTTTTTCCGGACCCCGCAGGGCCGTCAAGGGCGACGTTGATTTTCTTCTGAGTAGTCTGGGACATGATCGAACTCCTTTTCGCACGAACGACATGCACGTATGTAGTATACCATTTCGACGGGCAAATAAGCAAAAAAATGTCGTTGCAGGTAGTGTAAGAAAACACGCAAGCGTTTTCAAAATATTTTTGTACTTTTCCACATCCCCTCTAAAAATTTCGGCGCACCATCCGATAATATATGCAGGTCGTTGCTACGACAGGAGATTTGAGCCGGCTACGACTCATGGTCGTAGTGATACTAAACACTGATTAAAAATGTCCATACAAAGGATCCCATTTCACAAGAAATCATTGTGTTTTTTAACCAATAGGATTCCTGTATTCAATCAGTGTTTAGTATGAGTAGCGCGTACATTTTGAAAGGAGTGGGACACATGTTGGTAAAGCACATCAACAAATTCCTCACATTTTTACTTAATGAGGAAAATTACGGCATCCCGATTTTGGCCGTAAAAGAGATCATCGGCATGATGGAGATTACACACATCCCCAAAATGCCCACCTATGTGAAAGGAGTCATGAATTTGCGCGGACGCATCATCCCCGTCATCGATTTGCGCTTGAAGTTCGGGTTGCATGAGCGCGACTATGACGATCGGACGTGCATTATCGTGATGGAAGTGTCGACGTCGACAGGGAACAAGCTGGTGGGTTTTATCGTGGACATGGTGTCGGAAGTCACGGACATTTTGCCAGAAAACATGGAAGACATCCCCGAGCACATCAGCGACTTGAAGCAAGCGTTTTTGAAATCGCTGGGCAAAGTCAAAGACAAAGTCATCATGATTCTCGATTCCAATGCGGTGTTTAGTGAAAGAGAAGCACAACACGTCCTCGCCGAAGCGAACTAATGCGAATCACCGATTGAAAACATATACACAAAGGCGACTTCACCTCGGCGAAAAGGCATCGTTTTTACGCTAGGGATATGGTTTGAAAGCGTGATTCATACGAAACACGGATTAAAAACATCTATGCAAAGGGCTCCCTTTTACGAGAAACTACTTTCAAAGTGGAAAAGATTTATTTGTAAGCGTTTTCTGGCAATAAAAATCAAAATGAAAAAGGAGATGTCGATGATGGGAATGAATAAAAAATTCACAATTTTGTATTCCTTGTTGGCGGTTGTCGTCGTGGTTTTGGGTGTTGTATTTGCACTGTTGAACAACGCACAGACAACACTACATGATATGCAGACGAAACGGTACGAGTCGAATTTACTCGCAGATGAGTTGCGCCAAAGTTCCGATGACCTCACGCGCTTGGCAAGAACGTATGTCGTCACGGGTGACCCCAAGTATGAAAGCATGTACATGAATATTTTGGACATCCGCAATGGAAAACTTCCCCGTCCCGTCGGATATGAGAAAATTTACTGGGATTTATTCGTTGTTGATGGCGTGAAACCAACGCCAGATGGTGCCACCAAACCACTAAAAGAAATGATGAAAGAAGTAGGATTCACCGAAGAAGAATTTTCCAAATTAACGGAAGCAGAAAACAATTCCAACGGACTCGTCAATGTGGAAGTCATCGCCATGGACGCAGTAAAGGGCAACCTCAGTGCAGATGCGCGTAAATTGATGCTTCCCAATGAAACGAACCGGGATTTTGCAATCCGGATTATGCATGACGCACAATACCACAAATACAAAAGCGAAATCATGAAACCCGTGAATGATTTCTTTACATTGTTAGACAATCGTACGGCGAATAGTGTGGAAACAGTGCAGTCACAAGTGAATGTATTTTTTTGGACCGCAGTTGTTCTGATAGCTTCTTTGGTCGTATTGATCGGCTTTTTGATCAATGGAATATTGAAGATGGGACGTGTATTGCATACGGTCGGAACGAGTATTCATGCCAATGCGAGTTCCGTAAAAATTGCGGCGTCTCAATTGGCCTCAGCAGGCCAACAGCTTGCTGAAGGCAGTACCGAGCAGGCAGCCTCGATCGAGGAAACTTCGGCAACCATGGAAGAGACGGCTTCAATGTTCCGTCAAAATAGTGAAAATACACGACAAGCGTCGATTTTATCAGAAAAAACGAACGAGTCTGCCAAAGACGGGTTTTCCAAAATGATCGAGATGAACCATTCCATGGAGGAAATCAAAAAATCGAGCGATGACATTTCTAAAATTATCAAAGTCATCGACGAAATCGCATTTCAAACGAATATTCTTGCACTCAATGCGGCAGTAGAAGCGGCGCGTGCAGGGGAAGCGGGTGCTGGGTTTGCGGTCGTCGCCGAAGAAGTGCGCAACCTCGCCCAACGTAGCGCCAATGCGGCGAAAGATACGGCTACGATCATCGATAAAAATATCGAGTTATCCAGAAAAGGCGTAGACATTAGCAATCTTGTAAGTAAGTCGCTCGAGGAAATTAAAAATAACGCAGACAAAGTAAGCAAAATCGTTAGTGAAATTACCGTGGCGAGTGAGGAGCAAACGCGGGGAACAGAACAAGTATCCCGTACGATCAGCCAAATGGAACAAGTGACGCAACAAAATGCAGCGGTCGCAGAAGAAAGCTCTGCTTCCTCACAACAACTCATGGATCAAGCAGATGAGTTGAGCCATATCGTGAGAAATCTTCAAATGTTTATCCATGGCAGCAACGAAGGAAATGGCGAATCCCAAGCATCATCACGCACATTCAAAAAACAGAAACTGAACTTGTTGGACGACCATGAATTGGAATCGCAATACGACATGTAAAAAAATCTTCAAAATAAAATCGACACTTCCCCTTGCTTCACGGGGAGGACATTTCACAAATCCTCAGGGATTTGTTTTTTTATGTCTATGCGCAACCATCTTTGAACCATTTTGATCTGTTTGAACGAATCCCCTCTAACATTTTTGGCGCATCATCCGATAATACAGGTAGGGCGTTGCGACGGCATGAGATTTGACTCAGATGCGACCCGTGATTGTAGTAGGGAGCACGTACATTTTGAAAGGAGTGGGACACATGTTAGTAAAGCACATCAACAAATTCCTCACATTTTTGCTCAATGAGGAAAATTACGGCATCCCGATTTTGGCCGTAAAAGAGATCATCGGCATGATGGAGATTACACACATCCCCAAAATGCCCACCTATGTGAAAGGAGTCATGAATTTGCGCGGACGCATCATCCCCGTCATCGATTTGCGCTTGAAGTTCGGGTTGCATGAGCGCGACTACGACGATCGGACGTGCATTATCGTGATGGAAGTGTCGACGTCGACAGGGAACAAGCTGGTGGGCTTTATCGTGGACATGGTATCGGAAGTCACAGACATTTTGCCAGAAAACATGGAAGACATCCCCGAACACATCAGCGACTTGAAGCAAGCGTTTTTGAAATCGCTGGGCAAAGTCAAAGACAAAGTCATCATGATTCTCGATTCCAATGCGGTGTTTAGTGAAAGAGAAGCGCAACACGTCCTCGCCGAAGCGAACTAATTCACGACGACGCGTTCTACCAAAGGGGCGACAACACCCACGTCTCTTACATAACGAGAATGCGCAGAAAACATGCCATGGATGTTGTCGCCATACAGCATGCACGTTTCAACCAATAAGGAGGACTTATCCATGTTTAAAAATTCAAGTCTAAAAGTCAAAATTTTCACCCCGTTGCTTATTTTGTTTTGTTTGCTCGTCACGAGTATCGTGTATCAAACGATCACTTTATCGAGTAACGTCAGTGAGTTTGATTATCTCAAAGACAAAGAAGTTGCTGTGCTCGTTGTCATTGAGAATACAAAGTTTCACATGTTGAAAGTCAAAGCAAAATTTCAAAATTACACGACGACACGCGGTCAAGATGGATTGGGAGAAGGCTTGATTGTCGCAGCCGAAAGTGCCGAACTTGTTCGCGAATACCTAAATGAGATCGTTGTACTTCAGCCAGAAAGAGAAGCACAAATGGCAGAAATCCGCCAACGATTTGAGACGTTCTATAAGCAAGGACTAGAAATGGTGGATGCATACATGAACGTGGGGACATCCGCAGGAAACAAGATCATGAAAGAGTTTGAACCGTATGCGTTGAATATGATCGGAGATTTGAGCAAAGTCATTGATGAGGTCGAGACAGCGCTAGAAAATCACATTGCAGAGATGAAACAAACGATTAACTTCGCGATTATCGTAGGAATCGTCTTTATCGCCATTTCGATTATTGCCTTTATTGGCGCAATCTTCATCTCGCGCAACATTCTCAGCTTTATGACCAATATCATCAAAAACATCTCGCTGGCTTCTTCTCAAGTGCTCTCTGGATCAACGCAATTGTCGTCAGCGAGTACACAGCTTGCCCAAGGCAGCACCGAACAAGCGGCTTCGATCGAAGAAACGTCTGCCACGATGGAAGAAACGGCTGCGATGGTCAAACAAAACACAGACAACACGCGTCAAGCATCCATTTTATCTGAAAAAACAAATAGCTCTGCCAAAGATGGATTTTCCAAAATGACAGAGATGAACCATTCAATGGAAGAAATCAAAAAATCAAGCGATGATATCGCCAAAATCATCAAAGTGATCGACGAAATTGCCTTCCAAACGAACATCTTGGCGCTCAATGCCGCCGTTGAGGCGGCGCGTGCAGGAGAAGCAGGAGCAGGGTTTGCGGTCGTTGCCGAAGAAGTGCGGAACCTCGCCCAACGCAGTGCCAATGCAGCCAAGGATACGGCGACGATCATCGACCGCAACATCGAGTTGTCGCGCAAAGGGGTCGATATCAGTGCGTTGGTGAGCAACTCGCTCGAAGAAATCAAAGGCAATGCGGAGAAAGTGAGCAACCTCGTCTCGGAAATCACCGCAGCAAGCGAAGAGCAAACGAAAGGGACAGAACAAATCACGCGTGCGATTAGCCAAATGGAACAAGTCGTGCAACAAAATGCGGCTGTTGCCGAGGAAGGGTCGGCTTCATCCGAAGAACTCATGGCACAGGCGGAAGAATTAAACGTCATCGTCAACCAGTTGAAAAAATTCTTAAATGGGAGCAATGCACAAGAGGAAATGACGACATCGGTTCGGCGGAAGGCGCAATCGCTTGCAGATGCTTTTGAGGAAGAAGAGGCAGTGGTGCATTCGTAAGTAAAATATCACTGCAAAAACATGGTGGAGAGGATGGGATACGATGAAAAAAGGCCAAGCAACCAATAAAATTGTGTATGCGGTAGCATTGATTATCGTTTTGTTCGTTATTTTTGAGGCGTATGTGTTCGTCAAATTCAATCAATTGAAAGTCAATGGCCCGGTGTATCAAGAAATCGTGCAGGGAAAAGACATCGTTGCAGATATTTTGCCTCCGCCAAAATACATCATCGAATCGTATTTGACCGTATTTCAGTTGTTGAACAGCAAAACAGCAGAGCAACGCAATGCGCTTGTCTCTCGGTTGGATCAGTTGGAACAAGAATTCAATACACGGCTCGCTTACTGGAAAGAAAATTTGCCAGAAGGAAATCTTAAAAATTTAATGACTCAGGACTCTCATGAGCCAGCAAAACAATTTTATGAAGTTGCCAAAAATGAATTTATCCCAGCAATTTCAAGTGGAAATATTCGCTTGGCACAAACCATTTTGGACGGAAAATTGACCACATTCTATGCGGAGCATCGTGCTGTTGTCGATGAAATGGTCAAACTTTCGACAGCACAAAATACCACGAACGAACAAACAGCCAAAGACCTCCTCCAAACGGCGTACGTTATTCTTGTCGCCCTAGGAATTTCGATCCTCGTCATCTCGCTCATTGTGGAAGGATTGGTTATCCGCATTGGGAAAGCGATTCTCGAGCCGATACGCAAGGCGGTTGGTGTACTTGGGAACATGTCCGTGCAAATCAACGCAGCCTCTACGCAACTGTCGTCTGCGAGCCAACAGCTTGCCGAAGGCAGTACCGAGCAGGCGGCCTCGATCGAGGAAACGTCTGCCACCATGGAAGAAACGACATCGATGGTACGGCAAAACTTTGAAAACACGCGTCACGCCTCCTTGCTGTCGGAGAAAACGAACGAATCCGCCATTGATGGCGTTACGAAAATGTTAGACATGAACCGCTCGATGGAAGAAATCAAAAAATCGAGTGACGACATTGCTAAAATCATCAAAGTGATCGACGAAATTGCCTTCCAAACGAACATCTTGGCCCTCAATGCGGCGGTCGAAGCGGCGCGTGCTGGGGAAGCAGGGGCAGGGTTTGCGGTCGTTGCCGAAGAAGTGCGTAACCTTGCCCAACGCAGTGCCAACGCTGCCAAGGACACCGCAGCGATTATCGACAAAAACATCGAGCTGTCTCGTAGAGGGGTTGACATCAGCAATCTCGTAAGCAGGTCATTAGAAGAAATTAAAAGCAATGCCGAAAAAGTCAGCAGACTCGTGACCGAGATCAATGCATCGAGCGAAGAACAAACAAAAGGTACGGAGCAAATTTCACGCGCCATTAGTCAGATGGAACAAGTCACACAACAAAACGCCGCCGTCGCCGAACAAAGCTCCGCCTCTTCACAAGAGTTGCTCTCGCAGTCGGAACAGCTCGCTGGGGTCGTTCGTGATTTGACGAAATTTATCAAAGGCAGCAACGAGAAGGCAGGCGTACAAACTGCGCAAACGCAAACACGGCAGAGAGCGGTGTCCCCAGCATCACTTCCGTTGAACACGGTCATGAAAAAAGCAAAACATCTCGTCTCAAACACAGTGCCAAAAGTAAAATCGACCATACTACCGAGTACATCAAGCACAAAATTTACCGTCATGCATAACAGCAATAATAAAGAAGCGATGGACCTCATCCCCTTGGAATTGGATAACGACTATTAATCTGGGAGGACAAACACCAGGAGGTTGTCAGCTGCCTGCTGGTGTCTTTTTTATCTCATCAAAAAAGGGGGGAATATCGTGGTACAGACGTTCACGGATCGCCACTTTACGACATACAAAGACTTTATCTTCAACAGTGCAGGCATTCGTTTTAATGAAAGCAAGCGACAGCAACTAGAAACCAAAATTCGCAAAGCGATGCACCGCGTCGGGATCGAATCGTTCGATGACTACTTTACAGCGTTGTCAAAAACGCAAAACGAAGACGTATTTCAGCAGTTTATCAATATCATTACGACGAATACGACAGAATTTTTCCGTGAAAAAGAACATTTCCAATACCTTATGAAAAATATAAATGCCGTCTTACAGAGCAACCCCCGCATTTTGCGCAACCGCGAAATGCGCGTGTGGTGTGCGGCGAGTTCATCTGGACAAGAACCCGTGTCGATTGCCATGACGCTCAAACAATGTTTGCCCCGAGACGTTATGTTGAACATGTTGGCAACCGATATTAATAGTGAGGTGCTGAGCAAAGCGATGCGGGGACAGTATTTGCGCAGTGATTGTCAAGGGATTCCATTGGAGTATCGTACGAAGTACGTGCATGACCTTGATGCGGAGAAAGTACAAATTTCTGCGGACATTTTATCTTGCATCAAGTACCGTAAGTTTAACCTCATGACCCCGTTTCCGTTCAAAAAACAATTTGACATTATTTTTTGTCGGAACGTGATGATTTACTTTCCCGATACGGTACAACGCGAACTCGTACGCAAGTTTGATGCGTGCTTGATCCCTGGAGGCTACTTGTTCGTTGGGCATACGGAGAGTTTATTGAACAAAAAAAGCACCTTTGTATCCGTGGCGCCATCCGTTTACACCCGATAACACGTCGGGTGGCCACACTACCATGAAAGGCAGGAATGTATGATGAATGAATTATTTCAGGCGTATTTAGAAGATTTCAAAGACACCCTCCTCCTTCTTAACGATTCATTGATGATTTTGCAAAAAGGAGAGCGCAACAAAGACGTGCTGAATTCGATTTTTCGTGTGGCGCATACGATCAAAGGAAACTCCGCAGGGGTAGAGTTTTTTCGTATCGAAAAAGTCATGCACACCATGGAAGACATTTTGCAAGAAATTCGCGACGGAAAACGAGAATTTAATGAAGGCATCGTCAAACTGCTTTTTGAATGTTACGACTTTTTGGAAGATTCAATCCAAGTCATCGAACGTACGCAACGCGATGAGACGATCGATACGACAGACATTTTAGCAAAAATCAACGCCGTCGCGCATGGGGGGAAAGCATTGGTTTCTGCGCCTGTTCCGTCCTTCACACCCGCACCGACGGACAAACGCCCTGTGGCCCTCGTTCCACCGTCAGAACGTCTTTTTTCATTGGCAAAAGTGGAACTCGACCTCATGCAGGTGATGCGCCAAAATAGCAATCAAGAAACGCACGTGCACCGCATCCTCATCGAATTAAGCGATATCTCGGCCATGCGCAACGTGCGCGTGTGGATGATTTTTGATCAGATTGACAAACATGCCCAATGCTTGTGCTCTACGCCACGACGCATGACAGAGGAACAATTGCGTAGCAATGAATACGATTTTGATCAAGAGATGTTAGAGATATTCGTTTTGGGGGAGATGGATCTCTCGCCCTTAAAAAAAGAATTGTTGGGCATATCCGACATTCTCTTTGTCCAAATCGATCGCATCACCCCTGATGTTTTGACGTACGAACACGAGCAACTCGTCGAAGAAGCGCAGTGGGTCGCTCGCATACAAGAGATGCATCCGCTGGTCGCCACGTGGGGCAAAGACCCTTTCGATGCGGAAACATTCGCAGAAGTATTGCAAACGATCGAAATGATCGGGAGAGAAGCCAAAAACCAGCTGAACCCATACATTTTGGAGCGCATTGCCCAATTTGTCTACATTGCCCATGAGATTGCGGTGCACCCTCAAAATGCACCAGCAGCGGATTTGGTCACATTGGCCTTGTTTGTCGGAGACTTAGAAAAAATGATTTTTGATGTGAGTGTATTGGAAAATGCCTCATTTCTGTTGCAAGTGGAGCAAGGGATCATCGCACTACATAAACAATATGCCCCCCAAGAAGCGAAACATGCTACACAGCACGAGACAGTGGATATGCCGACGAAGGAGCAAGGAAATGTGAAAGCAGAACCGTCTGCCAAAGAAGCGTCCAAGGAACCGAGCATTATCCGTGTGCCGATCAATAAAGTCGATGAATTGATGGACATGCTCGGGGAATTGCTTATCCTCAATGCCCAGATGGAACAAAAAGTAACACAACTCGAAACACACGATACGGACCTCAACAACGTGCTTGGGCGTAGTTCAAAACTTATTCGGAGCATTCAAGGGTTGTCGATGTCCCTGCGCATGGTAGAGATTAAGCCGACATTACACCGGCTCACCCGCATTGCCCGTGATACCGCAAAGGATTTGCAAAAACGCATCACGATTCATATTGAAGGAGAAGAGACGGAAATTGATCGGAGTGCGAGTGAGAAACTTTTCGACCCGTTGATGCATCTCGTGCGCAATGCGGTTTCCCACGGCATTGAAACCGAAGAAGAGCGCGTTCGTGCTGGAAAAACGCCCGAAGGGGTTGTGACGCTCCGTGTGTACAGCAAGCGGGGCAACGTGTACATCGAAGTGGAGGACGATGGACAAGGCATTCACATCGACCGCGTGTACCAAAAAGCGAAAAAACAAGGCTTGTGCGTAGAAGGCAAAGAGTATACCGAAGAAGAAATTATGAAATTTATTTTTCATCCTGGTTTTTCGACGCAAGAAGTCATCAACAACATCTCTGGTCGTGGCGTGGGGATGAACGTCGTCGAATCGGAAATCAACAAAATGGGCGGGAAAGTCGAAATACTCAATCGTGCGGGGCACGGCGCCAAATTTATTGTGCGTATTCCGATGAATCTTGCGGTACTCAATGGCACGGTTGCCGAAGTCGCAGGAGGACGGTATATTTTCCCAACGCTATTCATCAAACAGTTTTACATCCCCGAAAAAGTAGACTGGATTAGCATGCAAGGACGCAGCAAGGCCATCCGTGTACGCGACCACATCATCCCTGTCGTGACGGCACAAGACTTGTTCGCAGAGCATTACAAAACAAACGCAATCGAAGACCAACATGTCATCATCTTAGAAATGGAACAAAAATACATCGCCTTTCCAGTAGATCGCATCGTTTCCCGACAAGAAATCGTGTCAAAACCGTTGGGTGCAGAATTTTCCCATGTGGGATTTGCGACAGGTGCGGCCATCATGGGCGATGGAAACGTATCGTTGATCTTGGATATAGAAGCGATGTTTACGCTGAAACACAAAGTGGCCGTGTAACAATGCAACGATTTTTATGTGCGAGCAGGGATGCTCTAGTAATCGTCCGTTTCATTATTTTCTTAGGAGGGAAATTCGAATGAAGAACAAATCTGCAATCAATAAAATGATTTCTGGTGTTGTGGCAGTCATCGGATTATTATGCCTCTTCGAAGCGATTATTTTTTGGAAATTTAGTCAACTGCAAGTCAATGGACCCGTGTACAAAGAAGTCGTAGAAGGAAAGGACATCATCGCCGACATTCTGCCTCCACCCAAATACATCATAGAATCGTACTTGACGACGTTGCAACTGGTGTTGGCGACTTCACAAGAAGAGCGTGATGCATTGGGGAAACGTCTTACTCAGCTCGAATCCGAATATGCGACGCGACAAACGTATTGGATGGAAAATTTAACAGGGGAGCGTCAAGAAGTATGTGTAAATGGGGATAACCCCGTCTCGTAGCATGGGGGACCCATGCTACGTTGAGAACATTAGTTCGGGTTGGGGGATGTCCAGCGTGGACATGGGGGACCCATGCGACGTGGAGAACATGGCGAGTAGGTCAGTACGCGCTTGATCAAAGCCGTTATGACAACGCGTAGCAAAGCGTTGGTTATAACTTTCAAATCGTGAAACCAAAAACTTTTCCAACGCTTGCTCATGAGGGAAT
>JAULZZ010000016.1:260-9831 GCA_032117095.1 Paenibacillus sp. | reverse complement strand
CCGCATTTTTTCCACAATCTGCTGGAGTTTTCAACCCGCATAGGCCAATATAAATACCAACTATTTTAATTACAGTGCCTGCTCCAAGGACAGCAACCCCAGCAACAGGGAGGACAGCGATTTTTTGGCTTGGTTTGGTTTGTTTGGTTTGTTTGGTTTGTTTGGTTTGTTTGGTTTGTTTGGTTTGTGTTGAAGGAACATTCTTTCCAGAGGGTTTCGCAAGCGACACTGGGGCAATCAAAGCAGAAACGAGCAATGAAGTGACGCCCGCAATCAGGGCAAAGCGATAACCGAACTTTTTCATTAAAAATACCTTCTCTCATTTGGTGTATTGGTTGTTGAATTTGGTGATTTTTCATCGGTTATTTGTGCTTTTTGAACGTCCTCTGCAGAATAGCAGTTGGTGCAACCGGTGTAATAAAAATACGGAGACATACGGATGACGCTCCAATCACGAACAAATTTTTGTTCAAGGACTTTGCAGGCTTTGCTGTATCCATCGCCTGCTCAGGTGACACCGCATCCCCTCGGCAACGTATCGGGCTTATCCCTCCGTGTAGACATCACGCCACACACTGCATTTGTCCAATGCATTCCATTTTTCATATACCGCCGTACAGCGCTGTGGAAAAAACAACGCATGCATCCGCATGATGCTTCTTAGGATCACGATTTTTCATCGCATATCACTCCTTTCTCGTTCCCCCCTATTATACATATAAAAAAAACGATGTCAATTTTTTTATGCTGGATGAATTTTTCTTGATATGAAATATATGATGCGAACAGTCTAGGTTCATTGTCTCAAGGTGGGGATGATTTGACGCTTATTACGTGTAACCAATCGTATCGACGCATTACACTACGGTTTCATATAAAAACTACACCCCCTCCCTTTCCCCTTCGTGAAAATGCCGTAGGCACACGCCTACCCCCTCGGGCATACACTACGACCACGCACACATGCGGCGATTAGGAGGCGTACCCGATGAATCCCCTACCTTGGCATCCCTGCTTACTCGATCCAAACGATGCGCACCTTCCTTCGTGTTCCCCTACGATGGTCATCGACAAAGGGCTGGGGCTTCACGCCTTTTATGACTTATTGGAACAAAGTGCCCCGTACATGCGATGGATCAAACTCGGCTTTGGCTCTGGGGTGTTATACCCCCCGCAGGTGCTCACCCGTAAAATCGCTTTTGCACAAGAAGCGGGCGTACACGTCATGTTCGGAGGGACGCTGTTTGAAATTGCAGTCATGCACGGACAATCGGATCATTTTTTTAAGAAAATCATAGATTTAGGCATCCGATGTATGGAAATTTCCGATGGAACAGTGCCCCTGTCTCGGGAAATGCGCAGTGCCTGCATTGCACGGGCGCGACGTGAAGGACTCGAGGTCATCACGGAATACGGCTCCAAAACAAGCGCGAATGCCATCGATCCGCAGGCATTGGCAAACACAGTCCGCGAAGATTTGGCATGTGGTGCTTCCTTTGTCATCCTCGAAGCGCGCGAATCCGGACGCAGTGGCATCTTTGACGAAGACGGCATGTGCCGTACGGAAGACATCCAAACGATCCTCAATACACTCGACGATCCCACGAAAATCCTATGGGAAGCCCCCCTCCCTGCCCAACACGTGACGCTCCTGCGCATCCTCGGACCACACGTCGCGATAGGGAACGTCAATCCTGCCGATGTCTTGTCCCTCGAATCATTGCGTCGAGGCTTGCGTGCCGACACGCTCCTCTGTACGACGCATTCGCCCACACTGGCGATCGCCTCCGTGTAATCCACGCCATGCGCATCGATTGCCTCGTATATGGAACCGCCCCTCTCCCTGCGGACGTGGCTCAGCGTGTCGTCATTGTCATCGATGTATTGCGTGCTACCTCGACCATCGTCGCGGCGTTGGCGCACGGGGCCACGCAAATTATACCCGTTTCTACCGTACAAGAAGCGCTACAACAACGAATGCCCGATGACCTTTTGGCAGGGGAACACAACGGTCGCCCACTCGCGGGATGCGACTACGGAAATTCGCCGTCTTCGTTCACACCAGCACGCGTGGCGCAACGTCGCTTGTTGTTGACGACGACGAATGGAACAAAAGCGATCGTCGATGCGATGAAAGCACATACGTTGTTTATCGCAGCATTGACGAACGTCCATGCCTGCGCCCACGCCGCCTTAAAAACAGGACGCCACATTGTGCTGTATTGCGCAGGGACAAAAGGAGCGTTTGCCCTCGAAGACGGGTTGTGCGCAGGTGTCCTTCTTCGCATGTGGCGTCCGTACCTTCCCCAAAACACCCCGTGCAACGACTTGGCCTGCGCCATGGAACAGCTCGTATCCCCTACTTTTTTTCCATCCGAAGCGTTACTCCAAGCGCACGTGTCCGCACAATTGCACGGCTGTGCGAGCGCGCACCGTTTACGTACGTTAGGCCTCGGAGAAGACATCGATGACTGTGCCAAACTAAACGAAAAAGCCATCGTCCCTTACGGGCGTGATGGCCGGATCATCTTATAATTTCAATTTTAAGTTCAATTCATTGTTATGAAATCCATCTCCCCAACAACGGGGTGCACAAACACTACGCATTTTTTTGATCGGCATACATTTTCTCGATCCCTTCTTCTTCCCCGCTATTGGCATTGATGTGCACCTTATACGTCTCGCCATGAATACTTCCCACGAATTCGTAACACAATACTTCTTGCTTTTGTTCGTTGCGAAGCAGTGCCAACGTCGTCGAAGTAACCTGCATTTCGGGTTGCAAACGTGCTTTGGCTTTTTGTGCTGTCCATGTTGGCGGATTCATCTTGCGCGGATGTTGTTCCAGCCAATAGGGGGTTGCATCGAGTTGTACCACTTCCCCATCGTCCAAAGCGACGGTCATCATGATTTGTTGCGGATAAATGGTCACATTTTGCGTCACTTTGGCAAGCTGGATGTGCAAAGTATCGTCATAACGATCGACCCCGATCGTTTCTAACGTGCCAAATCCGTGCTGCTGTCCAAATTTTTCGGCTTGTTGAATCGCTTTTTGCATCGTCCACTGGGGCTTGGCGATCGGGCGTTCTACGGAATAAGAGAGCAAATGACCGCCTTTTACCGTATATTCGAGTTGCGCCGTGCTTTGTTTGTCCTTTTGCACCGTGACGGAAACTGTCGGCAATTCACTTTTTTGCCCTTGGTGTTGTAGCACACGGATTGCTTTTTGATCCACGTGGGCAAACGCCATCGCTTTTTGGCGAATGTCTGCGTCAGAAACCGGCTTTCCTGACAGTCTTTTCGCAGTCAACGCCTCAGCCCCCTCCGCTTCGCCCCAAGGGAGTGCTTTGAACCCATTTACGTGGTCATTCATCGCCGTGATGCCCGCCACAATGCCATGGGGTTTTGCTTTGCTGTTTTCTTTTGTCCACCAACGTTCCGCATCCAACCAATGCAACTGTTTCGTAAAAATGGTGTTTTGCAACGCCTGTACGTCTGTGACGACCGTTTGTGCCTGTTGGTGCAACGCATGCAACAGACGAACGTCTTGTTGCTGTAAAGCAGATGAATTTTGCGGTCTTACCGCCACACGATACGCAAACTGCTGTAAGTTCGCCAACAACTGTTCTGTAGCATCGAGTTTCCCATTTGCCAAAGGCAATTGATTGATCTCGGCGCGCGCCTCACTGGCGATTTGCCATATTTTCATCATCCCCCGCCGATGCAATGAAGAACCTTCGGAGAGCGCGATCGTTTGTCCGAGCTGGTTTTGCAACGAAACGAGATGATCGGTCATTTCGTGGAATGCCCGTTGGTACTGGTTGTCTGCTTGAATCGCCAAACGCGCTTGTTGGCGATGCTCCAAAACCCCCCAGCCGACCGTGCCGTACAACAAAATCAATAAAATAGACATCATCAATGCAGCCATGCGCATGGTCATGCGTGTGGTACCCCCTTAAAATCGAGATGTACCTATATTGTAGCGCATATCGCCGTATTTATACGGAAAAAGTTTTCAAAACGTGCTCCGAATAATCTCAATGGCGTTGTCTTCCATCACGACGAGCCCGTATGCTTCTAAAATGTTCGCGGTCACAGAACAAGCTTCGCCAAATTCTGCCAAGTTGGCGATGAGCCCCCCGAGTTTGCGCTGGTCGCTCGTATCGTACTCAATTTGGAGCACCCATTCGCCCTTGAACCGATACAACGTTCCACCGTCCGTGTACTGCGCACCGATCCGTTTGGAGACGGCCACGACGTGTTCGAAATCCGTAAAGACATAAGAAATCGTATCTGTCTCTTCTAACGTAACCGCCAAATCATACTCTTCTTCCTCTTCCTCCTCCCCGATTTCTTTGGATGCATAATCTAACGTCAATGGAGGGAGACGGCGGGAAACGACGACGAGCATACCTTGTGTGGGAATGGCGAACACTTCGACGACAAGTGGTCCTTTGGGGTCAAAACCCAACTGGGAAGTCGCTTGATCCATCATTTCACAAAATAGTTTTTGTGTCTTTGGGATTTCTTGCCAAATGTCTTCTTTGTGCATGCCTCGCTCTGTCAAATCGTCCACCGTGAGGAAAATACGAATTTTATCTTGACTCATACGCTCAATCTTCATTTTCGTTCTCCCCTTTTATCGTAAGTGTATTCGCACACCATGAAAATAACGCCTTGCTGTATTTATTCACTATATTAACATAGAATCGTGTCGCTTGCACCACCATTTGACACAATTCATTTTGCTTCATCATGAAAAAAAGCGCGTTCCTTATGGAACAACGCCTTTGAGAAAAATTCACACACGTCAATTTTATATTTTTTATCCTAAATACTTTTTGTTGTGACGCTTGTTTCCTGTGTGGATCCCCGCGTTCTAAACATGGAACCCCACCGCGCAAACAACAACCCCAACCCTGTACGTGCGATCAGATCGACACGATGACGGACAGCCCACGTCAGTGCAATGCCCATCACACTGCCTACAATCAAACTACGCACATTCATTCGGACACCTCCTCATAAAAAACGTGACACATTGCCATACATTAAAATCCCCCGACAGACGTCCGTTATCCGCAAGAAAAAATGGGAATATTTTGGCCTCTGGGTGAGGCGTTGTTGTTCAGACGTCCCTTGCTTTCAACGATCCTATTCGTTTTTGCTATGTATTTTCCGATACTATTCATAGGTTTATTTCTATTTTCTAGGGATAGGAGACGCATGCGTATGGCCAAAAGACTCACTGCGGTAGACTTGCTCATCGTCTGCGGACTGATGTTTACACTCGTCGTCGGAGTAGGGGCGTTTTTCGGTGGACTATATGTGGGAAAGACGAAAACCGAAACGCAGTATCGCGAGCTCATTTTGGAGCTTTCCGATGATCAAAACCAGAAAACGATCTCCTATCATCAAAAACAGCTCATGCAGTTTTATTATGGGGTTTGGCAACCGTACATGCAGTTTTCGGATGCGTGGTTTGCACAAATACAGCCGTTACAGGCTACACGCAACGGTGTGGCAGAAAAATTTGACGTTTCGCTGCTTGCTCGAGAAATTGAAAAAGCGCTCACCAAAAGCAAAACGACGATATTCCCTGACGTTTCTCCCCTGCTCACCGATGCAAAAAAAGATTACGTCCGCAGTTTACAACAATTTGCAGAAGCAGTGAAATTTTTAGCCAAAAAACCAACGATTACGATGCAAGTTATCGAAAAAGAGCCCCATGTCGTCGAAGGGAAAACATACGCTTTGCGTGCTCAAGCGCAGTTTTATGAAGCGATTCGACAATGGGACATCCTCAAAAATAAAGCAAAAAATGACCACGCCGTCCTCGAAAAAAATACACTCCCCCTTCCAGTATGGCGCACCTTGTCTTTGAACAGTAAAAACACATGGATGGCGAAATACATGCTCGGGGCACAATGGTTTACGCCATATTTTCCCCATGATGTCGTGTCGCGCATCGATGCGCTTGATGTAGCAGGCAAACTGTCGGACAAAACAACAACCTCTCTCGCGGATGCGATCACGATGATCAAAGGGACCGATGCCGTACGCCTCGGAGACTTTTTGGCGCAAAAAGCGCAATTATATCCAAAAGAAACGTTGCCATTGTTGCCGGTCTTTCTGCCTCCGCAGTAAAATGCGCCACAAAAAGAGAGATGCGCGTTTGACTTGTCTCCTTGTGCATGTTACATTCGTATGCGAATGTGTGGCATTGTGTACGTACAAGAAAGGGTGTTTCTCGATGACGTTTTCCATTTTAGTGAGTGATCCGATTAGTGACTTGGGCTTACAGCAATTGACCGAAGCGCCCGATGTGCGCGTAGATAAAATCGTGGGATTGAGCGAAGAGGAACTCGTCGCAAAAATTGGGACGTACGATGCGTTGCTCGTGCGCAGTCAGACGAAAGTAACCGCACGCATCATGGAAGCAGGCGTCAACTTAAAAGTGATCGGTCGTGCGGGGGTCGGTGTGGATAACATTGATCTCGATGCCGCTACACAACGCGGGATTATCGTGATCAATGCACCTGACGGCAACACCATTACGACTTGTGAGCATACGTTTGCGATGATCATGGCACTCGCACGACACATTCCGCAGGCGTACACGAAGACGATCGCCGGTACGTGGGATCGCAAAACATTCGTCGGCGTAGAGTTACGCAATAAGACGCTGGGAATCGTGGGGATGGGGCGGATCGGCTCCGAAGTAGCAAAACGGGCAAAGGCGTTCGGGATGAATATTCTGGGATACGATCCGTTTTTATCGGAAGCAAGTGCCGAGAAGCTCGGGATCACGGCTGCAAGTGTCGAGGACATTATTACGCAGGCAGACTTTATGACTGTGCACACGCCCTTGACCAATGAAACACGCCATATGATCAGCCAACCACAGTTTGCACAAATGAAACGAGGCATGCGCATCGTCAACTGTGCACGCGGGGGCATTATTGATGAACATGCTTTAGCCAAAGCTGTGGAGGAAGGCATCGTTGCTGGCGCCGCTTTTGATGTGTTTGAACAAGAACCCCCTGCTGCCGACCATCCGTTTTTATCATCGCCGCACATTATCGTCACCCCCCACTTGGGCGCTTCGACGATCGAAGCCCAAGAAAACGTAGCGATCGATGTTGCCGAACAAGTGCTCTATGTGTTGCGTAAACAATCTTTTAAGAATGCGGTGAACATGCCAGCGATTGCACCGGAAATTTTGTCCAAACTGACCCCGTATTTTACGCTTGGCACAAAAATGGGCTCTTTTCTCGCTCAGCTTGCCGACGAACCGCTGCGCGACATTACCGTGCATTACTCAGGGGATCTCATCGATGTAGATACCTCACCGCTGACCCGCCACATCGTAGCCGGCGTATTGACGCACCACCTCGGCAGCGAGCACGTGAACGTCGTCAATGCCTTACACCTCGCGAAACAGCGTAACTTAGACATCATCGTCCAAAAATCCAATCATACGAAAGGCTTCACGAATCTGATTTCTGTCACCGTGCGCACAAAAAACAAAACCCGTAGCGTAGCGGGCACGTTATTAAACGGCTATGGCGCACGTATCGTTCAAATCGATCCGTATGCCGTAGATATCGCTCCCCAAGGTCACTTGATCATCATTTCACACCAAGACAAGCCCGGGATTATCGGAAGAGTCGGCACGCTACTTGGGGGCAACGGCGTCAATATTGCTACAATGCAAGTCGGACGTACCGTCGTCGGCGGGGAAGCCGTGATGGTGCTTACGATTGACAAACCAATCACTGCACAAGTGCTCGGAGATATTGCCTGTTTAGCAGACCTTGATCACGTCCAAACGATCACACTATAGAAAATTCGACGAAAAAATGTCGTCCACGACTCCATTGCGGTAGCGTATGCTGCCGTTTTTTTACTTTAGCGGAATGATGACGGTCACCTCCGCTCCTTTTCCTGCTTGGTTAAATTGAATGGCGCCACCTTTGAGCCGGGTCATGACCCATGCTAACCCGATCTCCCCCTTTTTTCCAGGAGGCACTTTCACACCACTATGCACCGTGGAAAGACACCCGTTCACTAAGTTGCCTTTTGCATCGATGATGCTGTGAATATTGTTGAGTTGACATCTCCAGTCGATCCCAGAGACGACATGGATGCCGTTTCTGGTTTTCTGCTCGACGTGAAATGAAAACGCACCAACGACCATAGGAAACGCTTCTTTTCCCTGTAACCACGCCGTTCCGCCTTGTAATTTCATCGAAATATTCAGTTTTTTGTCTTTTAGTGGGAGGGTAAAGGTGTGTTCTTCCGTAGTGCTGATGCCCCAACAATACGGACCATTCGATTGAAACACGGGTGGTTTTGTGTCTGTTTGCGCACCGAGTGTATTGAACCACTGATGTGCCGTGCGTTGAATTTTTTGGGATAGCTTATTCGTTGGCTCACAGGCGGTAAAAGCGACTGCACGGGAGGATGACCCATTGTGTTGACCAAATTGAGCTACGACCGCTGTAGAATCTCGATTGATGCCCAAAGTAGATTTTTCATCATAAAAATCGCTATTGGCATACAGTGTGATCGACCAATCTTTGTTTCCTGATCGGCATCCGATTTGAATGCTGAACGTTTCCCCAGCATCACTTCTTACCCAGCGACCTTTTTTTAACATCGGCGGTTGAACCACGTTGTCATTTTTTGTAAAAAGTGTACATGTGGTTCGAGGTGCTTTTGTCATTTTCGTCATCATCACAGGGGGGCGTTGTCCTCCATTTTTTTCTTTTTTTGCTTCAATACTGGGGATGTTCCCAATGCCCACGCCTATCGAAACTCCGATCACCAGTACGAAAAAAACCGCATATTTCTTGTACACCTTCACCAGAACCCCTTAAGTTGGATGATTTTTAATCCTTTTTCACTCAAAGTTCCCTTTAATTATACAAAAAAATAAACACGTTTGCAAATTTATGCGAATGTGTTTATTTTTTATATGCGCGCCTCAAAAATATTTTCTCATCAGAATCCCTTATTGAAACCACGAACAATCTCGAAAGAGAGTGCGTCTCATACTAAACACTGATTAAAAACGTCTATGCAAAGCGATTCCTGTTTACTAGAAATCACAATGATTTTTAACCAATAGGATTCCTGTATTCAATCCGTGTTTAGTATCACCTCCGACTTCAAGCACCACAGTAGTACCATTCGGTATACGGACTCAACTAAATGCGCACCTCACTGCGCAAGTCGATCATTTCCCGAATAAACAAACTTTTGTCCACGTAGTAACTGTCATTTTCTTGGAACTTCTGGAAATCACTAGTCCCGATAAAGAGCTCTTTCATCCGTGTTCTCCCCTTTCCCATACTCCCCCCTTTCCTACACGTACGCCATCCCAACCAACGTCTTTTTCCCTGCAAATGCCACGCCAATATGCACAATGTGGGGCACTTTTGTCCCCCCAAACATCGTATCGTACGCCCGCTCTTTTATTTGCGCCAACGCTTTTTCTACCCCTTTTGCCAGTTGCTTTTCTTCCTCCACCCGTTTGAATTCGAACACGAATGCGCGCGGGTGCGTC
>JAULZZ010000016.1:0-250 GCA_032117095.1 Paenibacillus sp. | reverse complement strand
TTTCACCACCACGTCATACCGCCCCTCGCCACTTTCCCGATTCGACGTCACCTCGTGTGTCTCGTACAAACTGACCATCATCCCCAGCACGAACATGTGATACGCATGTTCTGCCATCTGCTGTGCTGCTTCCCCTCGTGGTACGTCATGGTAACTAAACGACTCGTACACCGTGCGCTCAAACTTTTGGATAAATGCTTCGTCGTTCCCTTGCATCAATTCTCCTACGATCGTCTGCGTCGTATACCGT
>JAULZZ010000015.1:0-9835 GCA_032117095.1 Paenibacillus sp. | reverse complement strand
AACACCGATTGAATACAGGAATCCTATTGGTTAAAAAGCGCAGTAATTTCTTGTCAAATGGGGCCCTTGGTATGGACGTTTTTAATCCGTGTTTAGTATTAGTATCAGTATCAGTCGATACGCAAATGTAGCGGAGAAAGCAGCTCGCTTTCGCATGTGCGCACAAAAAAGCACCTCTATCCAAGAGATGCTTTGTTGATGTGTGCGGGACAGTGAAATTCACACCATCACTTTACACAAGTCATTGCTAAATGCAACCGGATCTGCGATGGGCAACCCTTCGATCAGCAACGCTTGGTTGTACAAAAGACCGACGTAAAGAGCAAATTTGTCACGATCGTGCTCATACAGCTGTGTGAGCGTATGGAAAATATGGTGGTTTGTGTTGATTTCAAGTACTTTTTCGGCTTGCACAGGCGGACGATTCGGCACGTTTTTAAGTACTTTTTCCATTTCGATCGTCAAGTCTCCCTCGGTCGTGAGGCAGACGGGATGACTTTTTAGTCGTTTGGATGGGCGTGCATGTTTCACTTTGTCTTCGAGCAGTGTTTTGACCGCTTCGAATAGTGCATCATGCGACGCTTCCTCGGTTGCTGTCGTCTCTGCGGGTTGTTCCGCCGGCTCTAAGCCAAGGTCCCCACTCGATACGGAGCGAAACTCCTTGTCGCCAAACTTATTGAGCATTTTGAGGGCAAACTCGTCGATGTCCTCGGTGCAATACAACATTTCGATGCCCCGTTCGGCGATGACTTCGGTTTGAGGCAATTTGACAATGCGATCGATGGATTCCCCTGTGGCGTAATAAATGTACTTTTGGTTTTCTTTCATGCGACTGACATATTCCTGCAAACTGACGAGCTTTTGCTCTGTGGAAGAATAATACAACAGTAAATCTTGTAAATCTTCTTTGTTTGCGCCGTAGCCGTTGTATACGCCAAATTTGATTTGACGACCGAACGATTTGTAGAACGTTTCGTACGTTTCACGCTCGTCGTTGAGCATCGTTTGGAGGGCACTCTTGATTTTGTTTTTGACGTTGCGCGAGATGATGTTGAGCTGACGGTCGTGTTGGAGCATCTCCCGCGAGATATTCAGCGATAAATCTTCGGAATCGACCATGCCTTTGACGAAGGCAAAATAGTCGGGAATGAGGTCGGCACATTTTTCCATGATCAATACGCCGTTCGCATACAGCTCCAAGCCACGTTCGTAGTTTTGGGAATAAAAATTAAACGGTGGATTTGTAGGGATGTATAAGATAGATTGGTAGCGAACCGCCCCGTCGGCTTGGATATGCAGGTGTTTGAGTGGCTTGTCGAAGCCGTAATGCTTTTCGTTGTAAAAATTCGTATACGCTTCGTCGGTGAGCTCACTTTTGTTTTTGCGCCAGATCGGAATCATGCTATTGATGACCTCGTCACTGAGCTTAATCGGATAACGAATGAAATCCGAATACTTCTTCACGAGCGATTTGATGTGCCCGGGGTGCAAACAAAAGTCAAAGGTGAAATCTTCGTTTTCTAACGACGTCTCGATCGAATCTTCCTTGATCTTCAAGACGATCGTCGTACCTACGTGTGTCGGCGCTACTTCTTCGATCGTGTAGCCATCTGTGCCCGTAGAATGCCAGCGGTATGCTTGGGTGGCCCCGAGTGCTTGACTGACGACGGTGATCTCATCGGCAACCATAAAGGCAGAATAAAATCCGACGCCAAACTGTCCGATTAAGGAATGGCCGTCTTTTTGTTCGACTTGTTGCTTAAAGGCAAGGGAGCCACTCTGGGCAATAACGCCGAGATTGTGTTCCATCTCTTCTTTGGTCATGCCAATGCCGGTGTCGCGAATGGTCAACAGGCGTGGCTCAGGCTCAGCGGTAATCTCAATGTAGTAGTCGTCTGGGTTAAACACCATCTGTTCGTCACTGAGTGCTTTGTAGTAAATTTTGTCGATGGCGTCGCTGGCGTTGGAAATTAACTCCCGCAAAAAAATTTCGCGTTTCGTGTAAATGGAGTGAATCATCATTTCGAGCAAACGTTTGGATTCGGCTTGGAATTGCTTTTTTTCCATGGTGTATCGTACCTTTCCTTTCAAAAATAAAATGACCTGCCCAATGCGACATATTAGCACTCGTGTTGTGCGATTGCTAAGCTATCTTCTTTATAGCATAGTGTTTTTTACTTTGTCAAGGAGGGCTGCTGTGGCATAGGAATTTTCATCTGTGGGACGGTGCATTGTGGCAATGCGCCTTTCTCTTCTGCTACGCTTGCAAATGCTCTCCTTTTTGTACGGTGCTCTGCGTTGTATGGGGGATTTGATTTTTTGTTCATGCAAATCGCTTATTGATACTCATGCTATTTCCAAACAAATATGTCGATTTTTTTAGTTTGGAATTAGTATAAGACTAAAACACGGTTTGAATACCAGAAATCCTATTTCTTAAAAAGCGCGGTGATTTCTTGTAAAATGGGGCCCTTGGTATGGACGTTTTTAATCAGTGTTTAGTATTAATCCGTGTTTCGTATTGCATGGATTGTCCAAAACGCTGGTGGCAAGGCTTTGCCTTTCCGTCGCCGTTTTGGACGACCTCTCCCTCACACAAAAAAAGTCCGTTCCCACGCTGTCACGTGGCGGACTCTTGATGGCTCATGCTTCTTTCCTCCCCCTTTTTTCAAGGGAAAGTTCAAGGACGTAAGCATTCATAAGGGAAATATTCCAACGAAAACTATCACAGTTTCGTCCTCGCTAAGCGAAAGCCCATAAAATCGTGGACCCGTGTCGGTGAGTTTCCAAGAGCCATGCGAAAACCCACGCCCAAAATTTTGAGATGAGATGGAGAGAAAGAGCTGCCCCCTCTCAACATACCCATCTCACAGGGCTTCTTTGATTCTTTAACCTCAAAACACGTAAACAGCCACTCCCATACATTCCCACTCACATCGTGCATGCCCAATACGTTTGGTTTCTTGAGACCCACCGGCTTTGAAGGTCCAGTGTGCCACGCCACCTCTTTTGTTTCTGTTGCATTGTCGGTGTTTTCCGTTGCACCACTCGCATAATTGTACGGTGTCCAATAATATGTTTTGTCATCTTTCCCTGTCGTGGCAATGCGAGCTTGTGCTAAAGAACCTGTCGTCGGCGCTGTCGTCCCCAACCATCTCGCTGCCATTTCACTCTCGATTGCCGTCGGCAACCGATACCCGTCGGTGTAGGATTGTAACGCAATGTTCAATGCAGAAACTTGTTTCGCATCCTTTAGTACGTACGCATGAGTCGAATGCCGATACACTGGACGGAGCCCTTCTTTCTCCGAGTATGCATTCGTCCAAACGAGCACATCGTACCAGCTTAATCCTCCTACAGCCCGCATTGGATCTTTGTTCTTACCACTGCCGTAATGCCCTGTATTGGCAAACTTATACCCTTTTGTCACCGCCCAGTCGTACACTTCTTGCCACAATGCACCCGTCACTTCTGTTTTCCCGATCCAAAAATCTGGTGTATTTACGTTCTTCACTTCATCAATCGGGTTTCCTCCTACGTACTTCATCAACGGCATCTTCGAAATGTTTCCCGCTGGCACATACACCAGCTGGCGATCGATCCCGCCTTGCGCCTTGCCCTCTGGTGCTTGCACGCTCGCCATCCCGACTGTCATCGCTAGCAATCCTGCATACACCGCTGTTTTTCTCATAACTCCTGTCGTCATCCTCGTCCACGCTCCTCGTCGTTGTGATGTGACTACACAAACCAGTGCACGCACCGATTTGATAATTAAAACTATACCAAAAAAAAAAAAAAAAAACAATGCTTTTGAGGCTTCATTTTGCGCGTTTCATCTGACATCCTGTACAAAACACAATTTGAAACCTTATCCCCCCAGTGGAGCGGCTACGCCTTTGGGCCACGGTGGAAACACATTTTGCTTTCCCGCAAAAAGCAAATCGCTGTGCAATGTTTTCAATCTGTAATTCGTATTGAAAAAAAGATACGCATACACCCACTTGATACAACAGGGAAAATCAAAAAACTCCTGTGTGCACATCACGCAACACAGAAGATTTTTAGACAATTTTTTAGGATGAACTGCCTACGAAGGCAACGAACTCACCATCGGTTGTGCCACAGGCATTATCGTTTCATGCGCCTCAACAGGCAACGCTTCTTGCGGGTGGATGACTGCCCTATCGCCCATCACCGTCACTTCTGCTGGGGTGTCTTCGGGATAAAAAATATCATCCAATGAACTTAATGTGCCGTCTTGCTCGACTTGGAATACCGACATTTTGTCCCCGTTGACGGTGAGCTCAATAAAACAGCCCCAACAATAATATTGGTACGTCCCTATCTTCCCGATATCCCGACAATTGCAATTTGGACAGCGCATCATTTGGCGCAACACTTCCTTATGTTTAATGAGTGCATGATGAATCAACGCAATTCTTACAGAGCACACTTGTCCTCACCCGCACACGTGTTGTACATCTCCACGGATGTTGGTCGCTTAACAAGGTACACGTGCACTACGGATCAAAGTGTGCGCTTTGGCTGCTCATACTAAGCACTGTTTGAATACAGGAATCCGATTGGTTAAAAATTACTGTGCTTTCTCGTAAAGGGAAACCCTTTGCATACATGTTTTTGATCAGTGTTTAGTATCGTGATATGAAACATGTTTTGAAACTATATCCCCCACCGAAAGACTACGCCTTTGCGCCTCGGTTACCCCGCTTTTTACTTTCACACAAAAGGCGTTATTCTGTGTCCATATTTTCACGATGTGATTCGTATTCGGTTATCGTATGCTCTGCGTCACCATACGCAATTTTTTGACCAGTGTCGTGACCGTATTGGCAGCACGCCGTATATCAGCATCCGTATTGTCCATGCCAAAACTAAATCGAACGGTCGAACGCAACAGCGTCTGCGGAAGACGAATTGCTTCTAAAACGGGCGAGGGAGTGAGGGCACCAGCAGCACAGGCAGAACCACTCGACGCTGCGATGCCTTCCATATCGAGTTGCATGAGCAACGTCTGCGCATCGACCCCTGGAAAACTCGCACTGAGGATATGTGGCACGCCTGCGGGATGTCCATTAAACCTATACGCCTCCGCAGGAAGTACTTGGGAAAACACCATCATCATCGTCTGCTTCAATGCGCACACGTGGTTATACCACGCTTCTCGGTGCGCTACGGCACGCTGGGCGGCATACGAAAAACCGACTGCAAACGCTACGTTCTCTGTCCCTGCGCGCTTTCTACGTTCTTGGGCGCCTCCATGAAACAGTGCTTCTAACGCCACTTTTTTATGCACATACAGTGCGCCACTGCCTTTGGGTCCGTGAATTTTGTGTGCAGAGAAACTCATCATGTCTACGGGTAACGTTTTTAGATCAAGTGGCTCATGTCCAAGCGTTTGGACGGCGTCCACATGAAACAACGCTCCCTGATGCCTCGCCCACTGTCCAATAGACACGATGTCCTGACAAGTGGCGATCTCATGATTGCCGTGCACGACGCTCACCAAACCCGTCGTATGATCTATGGCGTGTTGCCACTGTGCAGGGGGGATTTTTCCTTGTTCATCTACTGACAAAATCTTCACGGTGTATCCTTGTTGGGCTAGCTTGGCACAAGCGACGCGGACGGTGGCATGTTCGACTGCGGAGATCACGATCGTGCGGCGCATAGGAGGCAACATCTTCGCTACCCCGAACAAGGCGAGATTGTTGCTCTCCGTCCCCCCGCTTGTCCATACGACTTCTTCGGCCGAACAGCCGACGGCAACAGCGAACCGCTCTTTGGCGTCCCAAAGGGCTGCTTTGGCTTGACGGCCTTCGAGATGACTGCTGGACGGATTGCCATATTCACCGTGCCAAAACGGCAACATCGCCGCCAATACGTCTGGATGCAACCGTGTCGTCGCTGCATGATCCAAGTACACCCGCACAGCATCGTCACTCATCGGTTGCTCCATTCCTGCTACATAATTTTTTTTGCTAAATATAAAACATATACGGTTGTGCGGTCGGTTGTCCATTAAAGGCGAGCAGTGTGGCCAACGTCGTCCCATCCAACTCCCGTGCGATCGCATCCCGAATGCGCATCCACAAATCCCGCTTCGCCAAATCATCCTCTTCGGTAAAATCTACGGGCGAAATCGGTCCTTCTAATATGCGAATAATATCGCCGGCAGTAATCTCCATGGGCGGGCGCAACAATACGTATCCGCCATAGGCTCCACGTACACTTTTGACAAGCCCTCCGTTGCGCAGTGGCGAAACAAGATGTTCCAAATAATGCTCAGAAAGCGCATGCTTGGCGGCGATTGCCTTCAAGGATACAGGACCTTCCCCATATTTTGACGCCAACTCCATCATAATCGTTAATCCGTAACGCCCTTTTGTTGAAATTTTCATCTTCGTACTCCTCTAAGGGAATCCCCAACGTGGCAAATGCTCTACATATTTATGTTTACCAACGTTTATATAATTATAACACACAGTTGGACGACTTGTCAGTGAATTTCAGAAAAAATTTTACAGATTATTGACGATTTTACGAAGAAACTGAAAATGAGGACTCCATCGCACGAGCGGATTTGCCATGAACCGTACCGGTCAAAAAAATAATGACCCCTGCGAAGCGGACACATACAGTTTTTTTCCTTCATATGATTCCAATGTCAACAGGTTAAGCGGATGATCTCGGAGATGGATGAATCGGTGAGAAACCGGTTTTTCTCAAGACATCAAGATTTTTTAGATTTTCTTTTATTTTCAACATTTTGCAGGCAAGCTCTTAACCGGTTGACATTGTTTTTGAAACTGGCGCCGTGACTTGCATTTTTACGATGTCTTTCGTTATATGATGATTTCTATAAACGTCCATATAATTAAGAAGTATTACAGGCTGTTCGCCTTCGATAATTTTCTTATCAACAACTGCATTGTTCATACTAATGGGCACTTCTATAAACTACATAATTCGCATAAACATGCGCAAAAAATCGCTTATTTCCGGAAAAGTCATTTTTGAAAAATCGGTTTATCGCGGTGCCCTGTGTTCAAATCGTGTTTCGTATTCGTATCACAAGGTCTTTTTTCATGGTGCGTGTGCAGTGTCTTCCGCTGGAACAAAGATATGCTTAATGATCGCCTGTGGCTTTGCACTGCCACGGTAACGATTGATCGCCAGTTCGACCACGACGTCTTGGCGCAACCCCTGACGGAGGGCGTGTTCTTCCGTCGCATGAAATTGTACGCCTTCGATCGCACCCGTCGGATCACATAAGACGCCTTTGAAATGTTTTCCTTCACGTCCAAGCGGTTTGACTTGATCAACCGTCACATTTTTCAGGACAATCGTCGGAATCGGATGGTGCATGCCATACGGCGCAAGACGATCCAACTCCTTAATCGATGCCAAAGTCAAATCGGCGACGCACATGGTCGCATCGGCCACAAACGTCAATGGTCGTACGTGCGCAGTCGTCTTCAAATGAACCTGCAGATCAAACGCGCGGGCAAAAGAGGAAAGCGCAGTCTGTGCAACCGTCATGCCTGCCGCACTTTCATGCCCACCAAAATAAAGGACATGTTCACTGCACTGTTGGATCGCATCGTAAAGGTGCACCCCACCGATAGAGCGCGCCGACCCTTTGGCGACCCCTTTGACTTCATCGATCGCGAAAACAATCGTCGGTACACCCGTCTGTTCGACCAACCGTGAGGCGACAATCCCAATGACGCCCGGATTCCACTGGGACGATCCGACCACAAGTGCATCGGCATACGCGTACGCTTGTCCTGTTTGGATATGATGCAACGCCTGTTGTGTCGTTTCGTCGACAAGTTGTTTTCGTTGCTGATTGAGTCGTTCGAGTTTTTGGGCAAATGGTTTGGCGTGTACCGCATCTTCGGCAAGGAGCAACCGTACGGCATCGTCTGCTTTTTCAAGACGTCCTGCGGCATTGAGGCGCGGTACGACGGTAAATGCCAACGTTTGGGCGGTCACAGGTTCCGTGACGGAGACCCCTGCCACGTGCAATACCGTTTCCAGCCACACGTTGCGTTGTGCATTCATCTGTGCGAGGCCACATTGCACGATGACCCGATTTTCCCCTGTCAGTGGCATCAGATCGGCGACTGTACCTGTGGCCGCAAAAGGAGTCCACTCATACGGCACTCGTCCAAGAAGTGCGTGCGCCAGCTTCAATGCTACCCCTACCCCAGCGAGATGACGGTACGGATATGTACACGTTTTCTGCTGTGGATTAATAATCGCATAGGCGTGGGGCAACGCATCGGGGGGCTGATGATGGTCTGTCACCAACACATCAATCCCCAGTTCACGCGCATAGTCGATCGGCTCGTGTGCACTAATGCCTGTATCTACCGTGATGATGAGCCGGCATCCCTCATCGTGCGCATGTTTGATCGCTTGACGATTGAGCCCGTATCCGTCGAGGTGTCTGTGGGGAATTGCAACCCGAAAGTATGCGCCCAATGTACGCATGAGCTGCGTCATCAAGGCGACACTACACACCCCATCTGCATCGTAATCGCCAAAAATAAGGATCCGTTCTTGGCGTGCAAGCGCATGACGAATGCGCGCTACGGTACGTGCCATTCCCTCTAATGCGAATGGGTCGTGCCACACCATCTGCGGATACAGCCACGCCTGCACTTCGTGTACTGCATACTGCCGGCTGACCATGACAGTCGCCAGCAACGGATGAATGCCAAATTGTTGGCAATAGCGTGCCACGACAACGGGATCCACGGGATTGACGTGGTATCCTTGGAGCACATGCCGTTTCATCGTGTTGTCCTTTCCCCTTGTTGTATTCTCCATGATGAATGAACAATTTTGCTATTCTGGTTTTGGTTTCGGTTGGAAACTCGCTTTTTTCATGGCGTACCATAACGTCGAGGCAATGCAAATCGAGGAATACGCCCCGACACACAAACCGATGAGCATCGCCAGCGAAAACAGGCGAATTGATTCACTTCCGAATAAAAATAAGGCCAACGCCACGATGATGACCGTTACGACCGTGTTGATCGACCGTGTCAACGTTTGGGACACACTATCATTGACGACTTTCGCCAAATCTGCCACGGTGCGCAACTTGGCAAACCGTAAATTTTCGCGAATACGGTCGAATATCACGATCGTGTCGTTGATCGAGTACCCAATAATCGTCAACACCGCCACAATAAATGGCAAGTTTACTTCTAAGCGAAAAATTGAAAACACACTGATGACGACAAAGGCATCATGGAGCAACGCCACGATCCCTGCGAGTGCAAATCGCCATTCAAAACGTAAGCTCACATACAAAATGATCCCGATGCTTGCCACGGCGACCGCAATAATCGCTTTTTGGAGTTGCTCCAAGGCAAGCTGTGGGTCGACAGAATTTTCCTCTTTGGACACTTGTTTTCCAAACGCCTCAACGAACACACGTTCTACCTCGCCGACTTGTTGCACCGTGAGCGTTTCCGCAAAACGTACCGTCACACGGTCGTTGTTTCCGCCAATCCGAGGCTCCACATCCGGAAAACCTGCTTTGGTCAGTAACGCATGTGCTTGTGCGGCGGTCACCTGTTTGCCGATGTCGAGATCTACGTTCGTACCCGCACGAAAGTCAACTCCGAAGTTCAACCCCAAAAAAACCAACGTCAGTAGCCCTGCAACCGTTACAGTCAGCGAGAACGTATAAAATTTTTTACGGTGTTTTATGAAGTCAAAATAAAAATTATAACGCACGAATATCACCTTCTTTTACACCAAAATACGTGACTTTGTTCAATACGTTGCTTTTGACGAG
>JAULZZ010000014.1:0-6393 GCA_032117095.1 Paenibacillus sp. | reverse complement strand
AATGGGAATGAACATTTCGTCTTTGTCCCGATACCGATCGACCACCCGATAGCCGTATTCGAACATTCGTTTGGCGAATGTCGGGTCTTTATACGACTGAGGTTCGTACTGTATCCGTACCGCTTTTTGGGTTTCTTTGTGTACGACGCCTTGCAACAAGTCTAGCTCCAACACTTTATTCCCTATGTTGTCCATAAACTGCTGTTGCATCAAAAACGTCGCATGCGTAAAATCGAGTTGCTCCGCAATATCGGGTAAAAATAACTCCATAAACTCCTTGTAAAACATGCACAGCAACTGCTTGAAAATTTCATCATGCGGGATGTGCGTTTCCCCCGAAGACGGCACAATGCCTTCTTCTGTGACTTCCCTGCGTTTCTCCGCAATGTTTTTGGATCGACGAGTTTTCTGATGCCGTCGTCCATTGCCTCCTTGCATCGGTGGTTGCATATGCATTTTCTCCTCTACGTCGTGGTATTGTGTGGTGCGTCTTTGTTCCGTATTTACGGAACGTTCGCTTTTCCACACTTTATACCAAGTCGTATGACGTATGGCGATGCGTATGCTCCTCCATTGTACCACATGACCGCTGCCTTGAACACGCCTTTTTCACCTCCTTTCCCTTGTCCTCCCGTCGTTTTATGCAGAATGCAAAACAAGCAATGCATCCACAAAAAAGACAAAAAACACCTCTCGTCTGCTCGTATGAGCAAAACGAGAGGTGCTTCCTCTGCGTTGATGTTGCGATTGCTATGTTCCTTTCCCTTACGATACACCATGGTGCATGATGTTGTCAAATGGTTTCTACTTCGTCGACACGTTCCCTACACGTGTTCTGCTTGATGCGAAAAACGACTTTTCCAGCACCCCCATTTTTACGTAAGCGTCAAATCCTCATTCCCCTTTGCCAAAAAAGAGCAAATTTCCTCCCTGTCTGCGGGATAATACGATCCGAAAATATTGCGCGAATCACGTTTTCAAACCATATCTCCCAGCGGAAAGGCGTAGCCTTTTCACACTGCGGTTAAAACCCCTTTTACTTTCCCGAAAACGGCAACTCTTTGTGTAGAAGTTTTCAATCGGTGATTCGGATTGGCGTCGCATCCGTGATCTGCGATTTACAATCATTGAAAAAAATGCTACGAGAACATGCTGTGCTTTTTTCGTGCTTTCGCTTAGGATTTCTCCAAAACTGAATGCGCAATGGATTTCGGTGGGATATCCATGTGGCGCCACTGGTATCGTGCACAAGATATCGTCGTACGGATAGAGGATGGCGTCAAGCAAGCATTTCAAAGAAGGAAGACCGATGCACGCGGTGAAGCGACCGCATCCAGCGTCAGGAAAACACGTCAAAAGTGGCATATATTTTGGGTCACTGGTTTGGGCGGGGATGATTTGACGTTTCCTGCATGCGCTGCATCATAAAAAAATTTTTATGTGCAAATTTTTACTGACACATATGCTGTCACAAACGGCTGGTACAATAAGGATACATGCGATGTGGTGGCGTGCGTTTAGACAGCGCAGGGGGCAGTGCACAGGCGCATGGCGTACTGGCAGCGGATGCATTCATCGAGGGGTGTGGTGCGAGATGAGCAACCCACAAGAAGCTGCGTGTTTTTGCAAGGGGAAAGGGAAGGTTGACTGCTGATATTTTATGGTGTTGCGCATGTGCGTGAGCAGTCAGGCGATGAGAACATGTGTGCTGTATGCCCGTTTGGTCAGTACATACAGCGGGAAAAATAGGAGAGGATGGGGAAGTTATGAAGAAAATGGATACCGTATCGGTGATATGTACGTTGCTCTTACTATTTATAAAATTTTTCTGTAAGATGCTTTACAAAGCCGCCAAGAGTAAGTAAGAACGCTGTGCGGGAAAAATAGGAGAGGATGAGGGAATTTATGAAGAAAAGAGCTATTGTGTTGTTGGTCTGTGGGTTGACTGCAAGTGCCTACACCGTTGGGGCGTATGGGGCGGTATCCCTACAAGAGATCAAGGCATTTTTGAACAAAAGTGTGAACGTGAAAGTAAACGGCGTAAAGTGGCAGGGGAAAGATGCGAACGGCAACGTGGCGTATCCGATCACGTACAAAGGGACCACGTATTTGCCAGTCAAGGCGATCGGAGAAGCATTGAACGTCAGCGTCGGATGGGATGACCCTTCAAACAGTGTACTCATCGGCGAGGGGGCAATTGTCGAAAAAACAACCCCCCAAACAAAAGAACAAGCGCAATACGATACAGGCATCATATATGATCAATTGGCACGCAATCCGAATGACTATAAAGAAAAGAAAGTCAAATTTTATGGGAAAGTGGTGCAAGTCATAGAAGAAGGTCAGGACGGTGCGGAAACCCAATTGAGAGTGGCTGTAAAAGGAAGTGAGTCTGGCGGAGGTGCTGATGATATCGTATTTGTTTATTACAAAAAAAACATCGTAAAATCCCGTATACTAGAAAATGATATGATCACTTTTTATGGGGTTTCAAAAGGATTGTACACGTATACTTCCACGCTGGGGGGCGCAATAACGATACCGCTAATCCAAGTGGATAAAATTGACATCGCACCCATCGGAGAGGGTGCGTCCGTGACGACGGTGGGATCGTCGCGCAGGAATCCAGCACCTTTGAGAACGAACGTAAATATACAGAGCAGTAGCTATTCTGGAAAATTTACGGGCATAGCAAGTGTCGATCGCATCATTCGTGGGGAAGCCGCTTGGGAGAAAATAAAGAACAGGTATTCTGGTAATGACCCCGCAGGCGAAGGATACGAGTACATTCTCGCCATGATCACCGTCAAAGTCGTATCCACGGAAAAAGAGGATCAGGCCATCACCGTTTCCACCAAAGATTTTAAGTTGGTTTCTTCCAGTGGAAAGGAATACGGCAGTGATTTTGTTTTAGAACCAGATCCGGCGTTAGATGCTTCCCTGTACGCAGGGGGCACGACCACGGGATATGCTGTGTTCAAAGTAAGTGTTGACGACAAAACCCCGTTGCTCACTTATGGGCGTAACTCTGATGGGACGAGTGGCTCCTGGTTCAAAGTCACGGAGTAATACTAAACACGGATTAAAAACGTCCATACCAAGGAGCCCATTTCACAAGAAATCAGTGCATGTTTTAACCAATAGGATTCCTGTATTCAATCAGTGTTTAGTATAAACGTGTGGGACAATGCCCCTGATCGGAATGCACAACGTCACATATTTTTTTGATCACGTACGTGATGGCAGTGGGCGCCTGTTTTGTAGCGGTGCTCGCGACTCACGTACGTATTTCTATGATTTCGGCATCCTTCATAAGGTGCGTCACTCGTGTCCGTACCCCCGTGTAAAAAGTGAGCACTTCCCTTGGCAACGATTTTGCGCATCCTTGTGTGGGGACAAAATAACTCCCCAAGATGGGGGAAGAAAAAATGACCCCAATACAAGTTACCCGCCCCTGCAACCCGTGCACGAGATGCGCTTACACAGAAAAAAATGTCATCGAAATTGTCGAAAACGATATTAAACTAAGTGTTGCACGTACAAGCGACGGCGTACGAACGCAATGGGGAAGGGAGCGACTCACCACAGCGGGCGACTTGCACGGGGTACCGCCGTAAAAACACAAGCAAAACGTGATATATGTATCGATGGTATTTGGAACAAGCGAGATCATTTTTATGGTATCATTGTATTCGGATGAAACGTGGTTTGGATGCGCGGGAGTATGCTGTAAGTTGCATGGGAGGGTTCGTCATATGAAGGTGCCCAAAGTTTTGGATAACAAAAAATATAGGGTTGTAGACGAGTTAAGAGAGGAGATGCACAAAGGGTCTGCGCTCTCTGTAATATCCGCATACTTTACCATCTATGCGTATGCAGCGCTCAAGAAAGAGCTGAATAAAATAGATAAAATGCGGTTTATATTTACAGAGCCTACCTTTGTGAACAAAGACAAGGAACTCATGAGGGCGTATTACATTGCGCACAGCAACGAAAAAATGGTTTCAGGAAATGAGTTTGAGATAAAGCTAAGAAACGAGATGAAGCAGGCGGCCATCGCAAAGGAATGTGCGGATTGGCTCAAAAATAAAGCCGAGATGAAGTCCTTAAAGCAAGCAAACCCTGCCCAACCGCGACTCGTTTACATCGAAAACCTTGAGGAGAACGTCTCCATCAATGGAACGGTAGACTTCACCTCGGACGGACTTGGGATTACCCCCTCAAATCGAATCGACAGCAACATGTGTTTGTATGGCAAGGAATATACGATCAGTTTTTTGCAAGCATTTAATGCGCTTTGGGAAGATGACACCGCCGTGCTGGATGTAAAACATAAGGTGCTTGAGCAAATGCAGGTGCTTTATAAAGAGAATACGCCAGCGTTTATATACTTTGTGACCCTGTACAACATTTTCAGTAATTATTTGGACGAATTAACAGAAGACCATATCGTCAAGAGCCGTACCGGCTTTAAGCACACCCTCATCTGGAATAAGCTGTATAAGTTCCAACAAGACGGTGTGATGGGGGCCATTGATAAGATTGAGAAGTACAACGGTTGCATTATCGCGGACAGCGTAGGCCTTGGAAAAACATTCACTGCGCTGGCAGTCATGAAATATTACGAGCTGCGCAACGATAGAGTGCTGGTGATTGCGCCGAAGAAACTGCGTGAAAATTGGACGATATACACAATGAACGACAAGCGCAACATCTTTTCGGGTGACCGATTTAATTATGATGTGCTCAATCATACAGACCTGAGTAGAACGAGCGGATATTCAGGGGAGATGAATCTTGCCACGGTGAATTGGTCGAACTATGACCTTGTGGTCATCGATGAGAGCCACAACTTTAGGAACAACGCTCCCGTGAAAGGCCGGATCACCCGCTATGAGCGATTGATGAATGACATCATCAAGTCTGGCGTGAAAACAAAGGTGTTGATGTTATCTGCTACGCCCGTCAACAACAAGATGAACGACATTAAAAATCAGATTTCGTTCATTACAGAGGGCAAGAACAATGCTTTTGCCAGTGTGGGGTTGGATAATCTTGAGCAGATCCTCAGGAAGGCGCAAACGGTGTTTAATAAGTGGTCTTCTCTTCCAGATGAGGAAAGAACAACCGAGAGTTTCATCGACATGATGGACATTGACTACTTCAAGCTCCTCGATACGGTCACGATTGCCCGTTCAAGAAGGCATATTGAGAAGTATTACAACCTAGAGGAGATCGGCAAGTTTCCCACAAGGCGAACCCCTCAAAACCGATACGCTATGGTCGATACGAAGGGGAAGTTTCCGCCGATTGAAAATATAAACAAGCTGATTAAGAAACTGACGCTTTGTGTCTATTCCCCTTTGGGATATGTATTGCCCGAAAAAAGGACTGCGTACGAGAAAAAGTATGATCGGGTCATTGATTCAAATAATCGTATATTTAAGCAAGCGGACAGGGAGCAAAACCTTGTCGGGCTGATGCGCGTGGGGATTCTGAAAAGGTTAGAAAGCTCGATCCACTCTTTTGCTTTAACGGTGGAGAAAATTCTCAGCAAGATAGACAAAACACTTGAAAAAATTGAACAGAAACAAGTTGACTACGATGCCGAGATGGACATTGGCGATATTGCGCTAGAAGACGAAGAGTACGATAACCTGCTGTTCGGTAACAACGTAAAAGTTTTGTTGCAAGATATGGATTTGATCAAGTGGAAGCAGTCACTGCTGGCGGATAAAGACAAGCTTGAAACGATCTTGCTTGAAGCGATCGATGTGACGCCGGAGAGAGATGCGAAGTTGATCGAGTTGCGCACGCTGATCCAAGAGAAGATCAACAACCCGATAAACCCCGACAACAAAAAAGTCATTGTATTCACTGCCTTTACAGACACGGCAAAATATTTATACAGCCACTTGTCGACGGAGTTTGGCAACAGGGGGGTACATGCGGCGGTCGTAACAGGCAGTGGGGACAATCATGCTACGTTGCCATTGTCTAAGGAATTGAAAAAGGCAATCAAATTTTCGGATACAAACACGATTCTCACCTTATTCTCCCCGAAATCCAAGGAGTGTGCCAAAATATACCCTGAGGTAACGGAGTACATTGATATTTTGATCGCAACCGACTGCATCTCTGAGGGGCAGAACTTGCAAGATTGCGATTATTTGATCAATTACGATATTCATTGGAACCCCGTGCGGATTATTCAAAGGTTCGGGCGCATTGACCGCATTGGCTCCCAAAACGATTGTATTCAGCTCGTAAACTTTTGGGCAACGAAAGACTTGGACGAGTACATCAATTTGCAACAGCGGGTGAGGGGTCGTATGGTGCTGTTGGATGTGTCTGCCACGGGAGAAGAGAACGTCATTGAAACCGATGAGACCA
>JAULZZ010000013.1:0-15218 GCA_032117095.1 Paenibacillus sp. | reverse complement strand
GCATTGGGTTTATGCGTGCGTTGTTGGGCAGCGCACTCAAAGACAATCAAAGCTTGGAACGTGCCGTGTTGACGGGTATTTTGCGGGTAGCAAAAGAGAGCATCTTCTCAGGGCTCAACAACGTGCGCGTATGCTCGATCTTGTCGACCGCGTTTGAACGGTCGTTTGGGCTGTTGGATGCGGAAGTAGCGGCAACACTAAGGGACTTTGGGCGTCAAGACGAGATGGACGAATTTCGGTGGTGGTACAACGGGTATCGGTTTGGGGACGAGACGGTATACAATCCGTGGTCGATCTTCCATGCGTTGGCAGAACCACGCAGAGCATTGCAACCGTACTGGGTGAATACGAGTGACCAGCAGTTTTTGCATGCGCTGTTCGATCGGTTTCAGCCCTCTGTCGTGTATGCGTTGACGCGACTGTTGCAACAAGGGGGGACGATACACATCGCCCTCAATGAGCACGTGTCCTTCATCGATTTCGCGATGGAAACGCAGGAGATGGATACACAGCCAACTGAAGAAATGACGGAAGAAGCCCAACTTTTTTGGAATTTCGTATTGTTTAGCGGGTATTTGAAAGTGGTAAATACAGTGCAAAAAGGACGGAAGCAGTGGGGGGACTTGGCGATCCCCAACGAAGAAGTGGCGATCGTGTTCGAGCAAGTGGCCCAGCGGTGGGTCGCACAGGCGAAGAAAAATGCACGGTATACGACGCAGACGATCGTAGGAGAATTGATGCAAGGGAACGACGAAGCATTTATCCAAAAGTTTGAGCGCACGGTGTACGAATCGTTTAGCTATCATGACGTACCACGAGGGGAAGCAGCAGCACAGCGAATGGCAGAACATGCGTATCACATGTTCGTGCTGGGGATGATGGTCAGTTTGTACGAGACACACGAGGTAACGTCCAATCGGGAAAGTGGCGAAGGAAGGTATGACGTGGTGGTGAAACCACGCAACGTGAAGACGCACCCGCGCGCATTCGTGTTCGAGTTCAAACGGGTGGAAGAAGAAAAGCAACTGGCAAAAGGGGTAGAAAAAGCGTTGGCGCAAATAAAAGAGCGGGCGTACGATACGATGTTTGGTGGGACAAAAGTGCCCCACATTGTGCACATTGGCGTGGCATTTGCTGGGAAAAAGACGTTGGTCGGGATGGCGTACGTGTAGGAAAGGGGGGAGTATGGGAAAGGGAGGGAGGAGCACGGATGAAAGAGATCTTTATCGGGATCAGTGATTTTCAGAAGTTCCAACAAAACAACAGTTACTACGTGGACAAAAGTTTGTTTATTCGGGAAATGGTCGACTTGCGCCGGTGCACTTTGTCTGAAATCCAAACGATACCAATAAAAATCCTTCTTCTTTCCTACAAGCAGCATCACGCTGTGTAAGGGTTTTAAAAACCAATATAGTCGGATGAAACGTGTAAAATGATGTCTCACAAAAAACACGGATTGAATATAGGAAATTGGGAGCGTCAAGAATTATGTGTAAATGGGGTCCTTGATATGGACGTTTTTAATCAGTGTTTAGTATTAGTATTAGTATTAGTATAGACATAAGGGCACCTCAAAGCGCATCGCACGCATAGACATAAAAAAACGTTTGTTTACTACAAAGGTGATTTTTTACAAATCGGTTTATAGAGGTGCCCAGAAGTGAAAAAAAGAGATTTTTTACGGCAAGGTGATTTTTTACAAGTCGCTATCGTATCCAGATGCCCATGAGAACATAGGCCACAGCGCATACTGCCCGATATTTTCCAATTGGTTTGGCGATTGCCCGCATGGCTGTGTGGATATACTACGGTCGTGGAGGTGACAACACCATGACCAAAAGCAAATCCAACACCAATCCGCAGGACGTACCGAACAAGTACAATGCGGAGTTCGCCGAAGAAACGGTACGCAAAGACAGCAATGGAAAAATAAAAACAGATGCAGACAAAAAAACGACACAAACGAATTCGAACAGCTAATACGAATCACATATGGAAAACATATACACAGCGGATGCCTTTTGCAGGAAAGAAAAAGGCGGGTTAACCGAGGCGAAAAGGCGTGGAGGTAGCCTTTCTGCGGTGTATATGGTTCGAATCCTGATTCGTGTAATCGAACGGTTTGTGGCGCAACGGGCACACCACTTCTTTCGTTAGAAGTGGTGTGCGTCTGTTTTATACGCATTATTTTTGAAAAGGGAGTGAAGCCGATGCTTGCATTGCATAGTAGGCTGGAGGGACGAGAGGCCAATTATCTTGAAGTCAAACGAACGTTGCATACGCTCGGGTTTGTGTTGGGTGGGCAATGGACGTATGAGCACGGGTTTTTCGACCACGCATTGGATGCATCACGCATGGTATGGTTGCGGTTGCCGTTTACGGTGATGGAAGGGGAACTCGATGAAGCAGCCGATATGCACACGACGATTCGTTTCGGTCAACCGTTTGTGTTGTGTCACGTGTATGAGACGGGGACGGATGCGCAGGCAAAAGTGCGCCTGCTCGGCGCTTTGATGGATCAGTTTCAGTCGCCCAAAGAGGCGGATGGTACGGTTTCCCATGTGCACCAGCATCAGGCGATGATCGGGTTGCAAAAAGTGGAAAAAGCAATCCTTTAGCATAATTTTAGGTAATTTTAAGGTGATTTTAAGGTTGATAACCGATAATGATGGTATTACAAACGGGGAGGAATCAAGATGGACGAGCAACGGGAAAAAGACGGTTACAATTACTATGGATATCCTGCACCACACACGCGGGGAGACGATGAGGTGGAGTCTGCGACAGAGGCAGACATACGCCGCCCCCCTGCTCCTGTGAGCGAATCAGGACGTCCGCAGTGGACGGTGAGTCGACGTACCAAACATGCAGGAAATACGTCTTTTCGTGCGGTGTTTACTTCGTTTTTGGCAGGAGCCGTTGTCGTGGGGAGTTTGATGTTTGTTAGCGATCGGATGAACTTGTTTTCTACGCAGGCAGGCAATGACAACGTCGGCTCATCCAATACGGTGGAGACGGTCGCTTTGCGCAATGGGGGTGGGGGGGAAATCACGACGGCTGCTGATGTCATTCGTCCCAACACGATTGCGCAACTTGTCGAAGTCGCTTCGCCCGCAGTCGTAAAAATTGAGACGTACGCAAAGTCTGCTTCCCGATCAGGGGGACTTTCCCAAGACTGGTTTAAGGAGTTTTTTGGAGATTATTTTGAATTTCCCGAAACAGAGCCAAAACCAAACGGCACGGAAGGTGACTTGGCACAAGTCGGCTCGGGGTCGGGTTTCTTCTTTGATGCAAAAGGGTACATTTTGACGAATGAACACGTGATCCACGGGGCAGACGAAGTGCGTGTCGTCGTTTCCGGTCGCAAAGATGCGTATAAAGCAAAAGTGTTGGGTACTGCGTACGAAAGTGACTTGGCTGTCCTTAAAATTGAGGGGACGAGTGCATTTCCCGTCTTGCCCCTTGCGAGCTCTGACAAAATCAACGTAGGGGACTGGGTGATTGCCATCGGCAACCCCTATGAGTTTGACCATACGGTGACGGTTGGCGTGTTGTCTGCCAAGGAACGACAAATCAATATTCCTGATCGGGATGGCACGAGACGGTACCAAACGTTGCTCCAAACGGATGCTTCGATTAACCCTGGGAATTCTGGAGGGCCGTTATTAAACGTAAAAGGAGAAGTGATCGGCATCAATACGGCGGTGAATGCACAAGCCCAAGGCATCGGGTTTGCGATTCCTACGAGTACGATTAGTGGGATGCTAGAATCGCTCAAAGCAAACAAGCCCATTCCGCGTCCGTATATCGGGGTACGGATGAGCGACATTCCAGATGAATACATGAAAGATTTGGGATTATCCAGCAAAGATGGGGCGTTTATTAACGAAGTCATGTTCGGATCTCCTGCCTACAAAGCCGGATTACAAGTGTATGATGTCGTCACGGCTGCCGACGGAGCACCGATCAAAAATGCCAACGACCTACAAAAAGCGGTAGGCAAGAAGAAGCCAGGAGACAAGATGGTGTTCAACGTGTTGCGCAATAAGGATAAATTGACGATCACCGTCGCCATTGGGGACATGAATACACAAAAGAAAAAATAGTGTGCAAGTGTACGCACACACACAGCGGAGCGATTCCTTTTACGAGAAAGCACAGTAATTTTTAACCAATCGGATTCTTGTATTCAAACCGTGTTTCGCATTACGCATGCGAAGAAACCATGCATGAAAGTTGGAAACGTAGTCCAACGTCCAGTTTGACGAATTTTTCATCAAACTGGATTTTTTGCTTTTTAGCATCGGCTGAGGAATGAGGGAAGGCGTCATGGACACAAGTAGACGAACCACACATGACGATCCCGTAGACGTGCACAAAAAAGTGCTGTGGGAGACAGAGGCAATCTCATTGCGTGGGATGTGCAACGAATTAATTTCGATCGCAAGACTTGAACGTCGGCGTAGGGTAGGGGATGGAGGGCGATGTTGTGGTTGTTTTTGGGGGTTGCGTGTCACTGAGCAAATCGTCACAGCGTTAGGGATCGAGTACTTCGTAAAGTCTGATCTTTTGTGCTAGTGCTTCGTGTGTCGCGAACATTTTTTCTAAATTTTTAATCGCTTCTCTTGCTTTTTTCGGGTTTGTTCTATACATCTTAAAATAAGCATTGATTTCTTTTTCTATTATTCCAGCAGCCTGTGTAATTTTCTCTTTTTTCATGGAAATTAGTTTTTTTTCTTTTTCTACGGTATTTGGATTTAACTTCTCAATAATCGCATCGTTTTTGCGCAGTTTTTCCAACGTATTTTCTTGCAATAATTTCCATCTTATATATTCTTTGATGATTTCTATTTCTTCGGCGGGACGATTTTCGAATCTTTCGGTGAGTACACGGGCAAATGTTGCGATGTCTGCTAGTATTTCCATGATGAGTTGAGTGGTTGTTTTTTGCGCATGCGCAGGGATGAACGTCTGATTAGGCAAAGAAACCCCATTCGTCTTGGGCGTGCGTACAAGTTTTCTTTGTGGTGTTGGGGATGTACGTTGATTCAATATACTCATTTTCGAAACCAATTGTGCCCGATCTTGTTCAATGTGGTCACGTTCTGCGGTATATATTTTTTTTAAGGCGAGTAACCGAACATATTCTTCCGTAGATAGTTTCCGTTTTAGATGATCCTCAATTCTTTTAAGGATAGCATGCAGCGTGTCGAGACGCTGGCGTTGTTTTTCATACAGTTCGTCCACTTTTTGGGAAATCTCTAGCATTTGTGCTGCGGTTGGGCTGTTTTCATGGTTTGGCGGATTCGCTCCGTTTCCATTTCCATTGGGCGTGGTACTTGCCTTTTTTGGTGGAGTTTTCCCCGTGCCCGTGTTTTTCCCTGGTGGCGCTGTGCCTGTGTTCGTCGTGGGAAAGAAATCTTTGCCGAAGCGGTCACAGGCTTCGTCCGATGTGGCGGAGGAGACGAGGCGTGTGAATTGGGGGTGGCGTTTGCACAAGTCTACAAACATGGGGAACAAAATTTTTAGGCGTTGGAGTTGTTTGGTGATTTTTATCCTCGATTTATCGTTTTTATTTCGCAGGATATTTTGGAGGCATGCCCGAGAAACAGGCGCTGTGCAACGGGATTTGATCCATGCCACGAGGTCGAGGATGACGTGTTCTTTTTCGACGTTGAACAGTTCGCACACCGTAGGCAGTGTATGGTGTCTGAGCGCAGAACCGATCTCTTTTAATTTCTGCTGGCAAAACGGATAAAACTTCTTTTTCAGCTCAAATACATGGGGGGAAGCGTGTTTTTCGAGTTCGTTTTTCGCCTTTTTTGCTTGTTCCCATACACAAGTGAGCAAATCTTTGTGGTTTTTGTTGCAAAGCATGTTGACCGCCTGTATGAATCCGATCCCGATCCCAGTCACTATTTTTTCTAAGAGAGGTATCGCAACAGGTGCGCCCACGAGTGCAATGGTTGTGGGCTGTGCTTCAACGGATGGTGGGGTGACAAAGAGGGTGCCTGCGAGCGAGAAGAGGAGGAGGAAGCAGATGAATTTTGTATGTTTCGTACGTTGTGCTTCATGAGTCCAGAGACGGCACATGTGGTTCCCTCACTTTTTTTAATCGTATTGTAGCGGGTTTGTTGTTCAAGAGATTATACGAAACACGATTTGAATACAGCGATCCTAGTGGTTAAAAATCCCTTTTTCTCGTAAAGGGGATCCCTCTGCACCGATGTTTTTAATCAGCGTTTCGTGTTCGGCAACAAACAAGCCACAATAACAGGGTAGCAAAAAAATAAAACGTTGTCAAATTTTGTGATTTGTAGAACCTTTGTGGTGCAAAACAGAGGCATGGATGCATAAGATTGCGCACGACGTATACACCATGCGCACGTACGTACCCCGTGAGCACCTGCCGATTAGACGTAAGCAGTGGTACGGTGTACAATGGTGCAAAGTGTCTTTGGAGAGGGAGTGGGGACGATGCACGTAATCCCGATTACACCACGCGGATATTGTTATGGGGTGGTCGATGCGATGGTCATGGCGTTACAAACCGCCCAAAATGCGGCGATGCCACGGCCCATTTATATTTTGGGGATGATCGTACACAATGCACACGTGACCGAAGCGTTCGAGCGCGAAGGCGTCATTACGCTCGATGGACCGAATCGGCTGGAAATTTTGGAACAAATCGAGCACGGCACCGTCATTTTTACCGCACATGGCGTGTCGCCAGAAGTGCGCCAAAAAGCGATCGCCAAAGGACTGACGGTTGTGGATGCGACGTGTCCAGATGTGACGAAGACACACGACCTCATTCGCTCGAAAGTCGCAGCGGGATACGAAGTGATCTACATCGGCAAGCGCGGACATCCCGAACCCGAGGGGGTGCTCGGTGTCGCCCCAAATCGCATTTATTTGATCGAGCATGAGACGGAAATTGACGCGTTGCCTGCCCACTTGGCCACGTCACAAATTGTCGTTACAAACCAAACGACGATGAGTCAGTGGGACATTCGTCATCTCATTCAACGGGTATGCCAGCTGTATCCGCATGCCGAAGTACACAATGAAATTTGTTTGGCCACCCAAGTACGCCAAGAAGCAGTGGCCACCCAAGCGAAACAAGCGGATGTCGTCATTGTCGTCGGTGATCCCAAAAGCAACAACTCTAACCGCCTCGTCCAAGTGTCTGAAGAAAATGCTGGGGTCAAAGCGTACCGCGTGGCCAATGTGACGGAGATTGACCCGCAGTGGCTCGTGCATGTGCAGACGGTGGCCGTCTCTTCTGGGGCATCGACACCGACGCTCATTACCAAGGAAGTCATCACGTACTTAGAAAATTTTGACCCGCAAGACGAAGCGACATGGACGCCTGTCCGTACGCTCAACGTAGCCAAATTGTTGCCACGCACCAATCCAAAGCCCAAAGCGTCTGTCGCCACAGAGGAGTAAGCCATGAGAGCACGCATTTTGGTCATCGACGATGACGTGCGCATTACCTCGATGCTGCAACGCAGTTTGTCGTTTGAAGGGTACGCGGTCATCGCACACCATGACGGTGCTGCGGGGTTACAGGAAGTGCGCACACAGCCCCCCGATGCTGTCATTCTCGATGTGATGATGCCCGGGATGGACGGGTGGGCCGTGTGTCGATGCATACGAGAAGAAGGGTACGACGTGGCGGTGCTCATGCTCACCGCGCGAGATGACATTCCCGATCGCGTCCGTGGGCTCGATGTCGGAGCAGACGATTATATGGTCAAGCCGTTTGCGCTTGAAGAATTGCTTGCCCGACTGCGTGCGTTGTTGCGTCGCCGGCGTCACGCGTCTGCTTTCCACGAACCGCCTCCGATGTTGCAGTTTGGCGATTTGACGCTGCATGCACATACACGGGAAGTGTTCCGCCAAGCGCGGCAGATTGAGTTGACCGCCAAAGAATTCGACTTGTTGCATTTTTTTTTAATGCACCCGCGTCGGGTACTCCAACGAGACGTATTGATGCAAAAAATATGGGGATACGACTTCATCGGCGAGTCCAATGTGCTCGAAGTGTACGTGGCGATGCTTCGCCAAAAATTAGAAGAAGGGGGCGAACCCCGATTGATTCAAACCGTACGGGGGACGGGCTACGTATTGCGTGAACAACGCCCATGAGCATTCGGTTGCGGTTGACGCTGTGGTATACGGCGGTGACGATGGGGACGATTTTGGCATGCTCGACTGCCGTATATGTATTTGTGTCTTATTCGCTCTATGAGGCGGAGAAAGAAACGATGCAGCGGCTCGGTGAACGCGTGTTTGCGCAGATTGATGTGACACAACGGTATAATTTATTTTTGGGGACGACGTTTACACTCTCCTTGCCCGAGTTGCAGGATTTTCGGTATAGCGGATGTTACTTGCAAATTGTCGATGCGCGCGGACAAGTACAAGATCAGACGGCGGACATTGCGTTGCCTGTCCCTCCCGAAGTGAGCGCACCTGCGGGATTTACCACTTCTTTTTTTCGTCACGAAACGATTTTATCTTACCCCTTTCTCACCTATACGATTCCGCTGCGGATCGATACGCCGACACAGACGGATCAATCGTATGTCGGGGCGGTGCAGATCGCAACGTTATTGACGGATGTGGAGCAATCGCTCGCGGCCCTGCGGTGGATTTTGACGATGGTCGGACTGACCACCCTTGCATTTGCCTCCTCGTTGGGGTGGTTTTTGGCACGCCAAGCTTTGCGCCCGATCGAAGTGGTGATGGGCGAAACCCAACGGATCGGACAAGCCAGGTCTCTGCAACAGCGCATTCAATATGACGGCCCTGACGACGAAATTGGAAGGCTGACACGGACGATCAACAGCATGCTTGCGCAGTTGGAGCGGGTACAGGGGGAGCTAGAAGAAGCGAATCAGGCACAGCGACGGTTCATCTCCGATGCGTCTCATGAGTTGCGCACGCCATTGACCACGATACGTGGCAATGTGGAATGGCTAGAAAAAATGTGGCAAAAAAGAACGCATGAACGGGTGTGGGAGGAGCCGACAGCAGTAGGGGAGCCAGCGCAACAGATGGTCGGAGCCGCCATTCAAGACGTCGTGGCCGAGGCGCAGCGGATGAGTAGGATGGTCAATGACTTGTTGACATTGGCGCGTTCAGACATTGGGCATCGCTTGGTGATGCAGCCGCTGGGGTTGCTGGCAATCGTCGAAGAAGTCGGTCGGCAGGCGGTGCATTTGCCCCATCAGGTGGATTGGAAAATAGGAGACCTCGATGCGCTGGCGGACGTGGAAGTGCGCGGGAACGCCGATGCGATCAAGCAGTTGTTGTACATCTTGATTGAAAATGCCTTTCAATACACGGATGAAGGTGAAGTCGTGCTCGATGCCCTCATGGATGCAGGGATGCGTCGGGTGGGGTTGCGGGTGCGGGACACGGGAATCGGCATCGCCAAGGAGCACGTACCTCATATTTTTGAACGATTGTACCGCATCGATGCATCGCGGGGGAGACGTAGTGGCAGTGGCTTAGGGCTGGCGATTGCACGGTGGATCATTGATGAACACCAAGGAACGATCGAAGTGTATACGCGGGAGAAAAAAGGAACGACGATGATCGCTTGGTTGCCCCTTGACAAGGCGAACGGCATCGGATAAAATTACTTCATCCCTATGAAGCGTGTAAGCATCGTAGTGTGCACAAGCGATAGCGGAGCGAACGACGTATCCATATGGAGTGACAATATCTAAGGAGGAGAAGACGCCATGATTGCCATTTTAGCGAACGCTGCAGGAGAAGAGAAGATTCAAAATGTCGTGCGTGCCATCGAAAAGCGGGGCTTACAAGCCCATGTTTCCCGGGGGGCGGAGCGTACGGTGATCGGGATTATCGGGAAATTTGAACCGTCTTTATCCGAACAATTGCGCCAAATGAGTGGGGTGGAAAGTGTCGTGCGCATTTCCAAAACGTACAAGCTCGCCAGTCGGGATTTTCACCCCGAAGACACCGTGATCGACATCAAAGGGGTGCGTATCGGGGGCGATTCGCTCGTCGTGATGGGGGGGCCGTGTGCGGTAGAAAGTCGGGAGCAGATCATGGAGATCGCTGCCCTCGTCAAAGCATCCGGTGCACAAGTGTTGCGTGGCGGGGCGTTTAAGCCGCGTACGGGGCCATATAGCTTTCAGGGCGTCGGGATAGAAGGGCTCGAATGGATGGCAGAAGCAGGCGAAAAATACGGCTTGCTTACGATCACGGAGGTGATGACACCGGAGTATGTCGACGTGTGCGCACAGTATGCCGATATCATGCAGGTAGGAACACGAAACATGCAAAACTTCGATTTGTTGCGCAAGCTCGGCACGTGTGGAAAAGCGGTACTGCTCAAACGCGGTTTTAGTGCGACATACGACGAGTGGCTCAATGCGGCGGAGTACATTTTGGCGGGGGGCAATCCCAACGTGATGTTGTGTGAGCGAGGGATTCGCACGTTCGAAACGTACACGCGCAACACGCTCGATCTCACGGCGATTCCGGTGATGAAACAGTTGAGCCATTTGCCGGTAATCTCGGATCCGAGTCACGGCACGGGACGGCGGGAGCTCGTGGCTACGATGACGAAAGCTTCTGTGGCAGCGGGGGCAGACGGCTTGATCATTGAGATGCATACAGACCCTGACAATTCGATGACAGGCGACGGTGTCCAATCGCTGTTTCCAGATGCCTTTGCGAAATTGCTCCAAGAGTTACACCAGCTCGCGCCACTCGTTGGCAAGTCTTTTTTGATCCCGTAGTAATACAGTAGGATTAGAAATGTATGAGCTTTGCAAAATATGCGTCAAAACATCCCCGTTTCATTTTGAAGTGGGGGTGTTTTGTGTTGTGCATGGCATCGGTGCGGTTTTTGATGTTGAAAAGAAGCGTGTCCTTGTCAAAAGGGCCTTGTAAAGGGGGGCTTTTCGCTTCACAGAGGTCATTTCATTATTACAAATGGCACCGCGTTTTTATGTTTCACCGTGCACGGCATCTGCGCAAATGTGATAATATCTTACATAAGTCGACAAAAATACCTCACATGGCGGGTGTTTCGCTTGACGAATGGTTTCGCCATCCAGTATAATGTGGGCGTATGAAGGAAATGCCAGCCATGATTGACCAGATGAATGAAAGTAGGAGGGTTTCATGATGTCAGCGACGCAATTTTTGCAACTCATTGGGGAGAAGCAAGTAGAGTGGGTCGATTTTCGCTTTGTGGGGTTGTCTGGGAAGGCACAACACATTTCATTGCCCGCAGTCGAAGTCGACGAAAGTACGTTGACCAACGGGGTAGCCTTTGACGGTTCGTCGATTCCAGGATACTGTACGATTGAAAACTCGGACATGGTGATGATTCCCGATGTCACCACGGCGTACATGGATCCGTTCACCGCACACCCGACGATGATCGTCATGTGTGACATTGTCACCCCAGACGGTCAGCCCTATGCACGGGATCCACGTGGCATCGCCCAAAAAGCAGAAACCTATTTGCAAACGAGTGGCATTGGTTCCGTGGCGTACTTTGGTCCAGAGTCTGAATTTTTCATCTTTGACCATGTCACCTATGAATCTGGCATGAACCGTTCTTCTTATGAAGTCGATTCGATCGAGGGCGCATGGAATACAGGGCGCAGCGAAGAAGGTGGAAACTTAGGATTCAAAGTGCCGGTAAAAGGGGGGTACGTCCCTGTACAGCCCGTCGATTCCCAACAAGACATTCGCAGTGAAATGTGTCGTCTGATGATGGAGGCCGGTTTGCGTATCGATCGCCATCACCACGAAGTCGCTTCAGCGGGTCAAGGGGAGATCAACTTCCGTTTTGACACCTTGACAAAAACAGCCGACAACCTTTTGAAGTACAAATACATCGTCCACAACACCGCCCAAAAATATGGGAAAACAGCCACGTTTATGCCGAAGCCTTTGTTCGGCGACAACGGAAGTGGCATGCACGTACACCAATCGATTTTCGCAGGCGATGAGCCGTTGTTTTATGAAAAAGGTGCGTATGCCAACATGAGCGAAATGGCGATTTATTACATTGGGGGCATCTTGCACCATGCGCCTGCGTTGTTGGCGTTCACCAACCCGAGCACGAACTCCTACAAACGCTTGGTTCCAGGGTATGAAGCGCCTGTCAACCTCGTGTTCTCCAAGGGAAACCGTTCTGCGGCAGTCCGCATTCCGATCGCAGCCGTCACACCGAAAGGGGCGCGCATCGAGTTCCGTACGCCAGATTCCACGGCGAACCCTTACTTGGCATTCGCAGCGATGTTGATGGCAGGACTAGATGGGATCAAAAACAAGATTGATCCGCGCAAACTGGGGTATGGCCCGATCGACAAAAACATCTATGACTTGTCCGATGTAGAAAAAAGTGAAATTCGCAGCGTGCCAGGGTCGATGGACGAAGCGTTGGATGCGTTGCTCGCCGACCATGCATTTTTGACCCAAGGCGACGTATTCACCTTGGACTTTATTTTCAATTATGTAGACTTCAAACGCGCCGAGACGAAAGCCGTCAACACCCGTCCTCATCCGCACGAAATCGCCTTGTATTACGACTGCTAATTTTATCCACAACGAAAAAAACCTCTTTGTGCAGCGTATGCGCACGAAGAGGTTTTGCTATGCCCACATAAGGGGGGCGTTTTTGGGATATTTCATAATAAGCGATGGTGTTGCCGTTTTTGGAGCATACTCCTTCTTCCGTATCGGGGGATAGACGTGCCCATAATACTAAACACTGATTGAATACAGGAATTCGATTGGTTAAAACGCGCAGTGATTTCTTGTGAAATAGGGCCCTTTGTATGGACGTTTTTAATCAGTGTTTAGTATAAGTATGCAAATGCCCACCTATGCGGTATAATTGTATTCATCCGTATTTCATAACGATACAACCGATCGGTGAAACCGCCTTTTGCTTTTGCACAAAAGGAAAGCCCGCTGTATATCATGTTTTCCATCAGGGATGCGTATGAGGAAGCCAAACCGTTCGAAGGGAGTGATCGCATGGAAGCCAAATCGTGGTATATGGAGTACGTCATTCAGCGGGATCGCCCTGGGTTACTCGGCGACATTGCTTCTTTAATGGGGATGCTAGAAATCAACATCATCTCGATCAACGGGTTTGAAAATCAGACGCGTGGCATGTTGTTCAAAGCGATGAACGAAGAGAAAATCGCCTTACTTGGGCGTATGTTACACCAAATTGGCAACATTACGATTACTGCTTTTCGTCCGTCTAGTTTGACTGACACGTTGGCGATTCGTCACGGACGATTTTTAGATAAGCACGGCAACGACGCCAAAACATTTCGCTTTGTGCGCGATGAAATCGGGATGCTCGTAGATTTTCTCGGAGAAGTGTTCAAACAAGACGGCCACCAAGTCATCGGGTTGCGTGGGATGCCGCGCGTGGGCAAGACCGAGTCGATTATTGCAGGCAGCGTGTGTGCGAACAAGCGGTGGACATTTGTTTCCTCGACGTTGTTGCGCAAGACGGTGCGTTCACAGCTTTCCGCAGAAGAAAGTCATCCGAACAATATTTTCATTATTGATGGGATTATTAGTACGCTACGTGCACACGAACGTCATGTCCATGTGCTTGATGAGATCATGGCGATGCCTGCGACCAAAGTCATCGAACATCCCGATATTTTCGTCCGTGAAACGCCTTACGATTACGATAGTTTCCAATATATCATTGAACTGCGCAACACCCCCGAGGAATGTATCCATTACGATGCGCTCCACGAAAACGACGAATGGGATGCGTTGCGCTAAACGGAGGACACGGAGGGGGGAATACAATGAGAGATTTGGGTCAGTATTTGCGCACAGAACGCGAAAAACAACAGATGAGTTTAGAGCAAATGCAAGAAATCACCAAAATTCGTCGTCGCTACATTGAAGCGATCGAAGAAGGCGATTTGGATGTGTTGCCAGGAAAATTTTATGTGCGTGCGTTCATCAAACAATATTGCGAGTCGTTGGGGCTCGTGGCAGAAGACGTCTTCCAACAATTTGCCCCGCAGTTGCCCTTAGGCATTGTTGACCCTTCCCGTGAGACGATTCCACTGACACGCAGCACGCCCAATGCAGAGTTACAGCGGCGACCGAACCAATGGATTTCTTTTGTGTTGGTCATTGCTTTCCCGATTTTGATCGTCGCGGTCATTTACTATTTTGTCACGAATCAGCCTGCGGAACCCGCAGAGAGTACGGTAAAGAGTGTCCCACTCAACGAGCGACGCTCTCCCGACACAGTGCAGAAGGACGTGTCTACGGATGTGAACCAAACCCCGTCCCTCCTAGAAAAACCTCCTGTGGTACTCCCCGAGGCACCACAAAACACAGTCACTTTCCGTGAAACCACCAAACAGGGCAATGCGACGGTAGAACAGTATGATGTGGTAGGGAAATCTGTGATTGAGATTCGTGTGCGCATCAAAGAGGACGAAGCGTGGATTGGGGTGAGTCGCGCAGACCGCAAAAATAAGTATGTGTATCAAGCCAAAATGGTGGCAGGAGACACGTACACCCAAACGATGGATACGGATACGTTTGTCGTCCTCGGACGGTCCAATGCGGTGGAGCTCACGGTCAATGGCGTGACGATCGACACAGGAAACGAGCCCAACCCGAGACGCTTTGTGTTTACGCGTGGGCTGGAAACGCCACCGAGCTCCCCGTGATGTCGTTGCTCTTTTGTTCGGGTATGGTATACTCATACAAAACACGGATTAAAAACATCGATTGAGAGGGCCCCATTTTACGAGAAAGCACAGTCATTTTTAACCAATAGCATTCCTGTATTCAACTCGTGTTTCGTATCGACATAAGAAATTCATACAAGTGGGGGACGGTACGCGTGGCAGAAAAGTTAATGATGGTCACACTCGGATGCGAGAAAAATGTGGTCGATAGTGAGATGATGGCGGGGATTGTCGCTGCGCATGGGTATGATATCGTCACACAAGAAGACCAGGCGACGGTCATCGTCATCAATACGTGCGGATTTATTGAGGCGGCCAAAGAACAGTCCATTCAGACCATTTTAGCGATGGCGGATTATAAAACGACGGGGAAGCTCAAGGCGTTGGTCGTGGCGGGGTGTTTGACACAACGCTACAAAGAAACGTTGCTCACCGAAATCCCAGAAATTGACGGCATCGTCGGGACAG
>JAULZZ010000012.1:3846-5664 GCA_032117095.1 Paenibacillus sp. | reverse complement strand
ACGAGGCGATCGTGGTGATGTCCAGAGAAGTCCAGTATTTCGAGGAACTAGAAACCGCAGCGAAGATTCGTAAATACATCAAGCAAAAAAATGTGTCGCAGTTGCCACAAAGCGTGCAGGACATCATTCGCAAGCGCCAAGAACAAGCCCGCACGCTGGAAGCGAGCGCAAAGACACAGATCGACAAGGCGATCGTGGGGGGCACGTTCTTCATCCACGGTGAAAAAAGCGACATCAAAGGCGACAACGCCAAGGGAAAACTAGAGGAAGCATTAAAGCAACTCATCGAAAGCGTCTATGCGAAGCTACCGCTTGTGAACACATTTTATGACAGCGACGCCGCGATTTTTACCCTCCTCCATGGCGAACCGTCCCAAGGCGCATTTGCCGGAATGGACAGCAACAACGAGGGGGCCCTCAACGAAGTCAGTCAGTGGCTTGAGGCACGCCACATGAGCCGCGTCCCCGTGTCGATGGGCGACGTGCAGCGCCGCTATGAGGCGATCCCGTACGGATGGCGTGAAATCGATATTGCAGCGATTGTCGCACGGTTGATCGTTGTCCAGAAGATCGAACTTCGCTATGGGGGCGCCGTTGTGGGCAGGGAGGACAAAAACCTCGTCCGCTATCTCCGCGTGAAATCCGAAATCGACAAAGTGGACATCCGTCGCCGCATCGCGCCGTCTGAGGACGAACTGCGCAAAGCAATCTCATTTTTGCGCAAATGGCTCGGAAAGATGGACATCGCCGAAGACGAGGACGGACTGCTGACTTTCGTGAAAGAAACGTTGCACAAAAAACTCGATCACTATCACACCTTGCTCACGGAATACGACCGTGGTCGCTATCCACAAAAAGAAGTGGTGCAATCTGCCTGCGCTGTGATGAAAGACATTCTCTCACAAAAAAACGACAACGTGGCGCTCTTAAGACGCCTGCTTGCCAAGCAGGATGATTTGCTGGATCGCACCGAGGACATGGAAGAAATCGAAACGTTTTTTCGATCTCAGCGACGCATTTTCGATGAGGCACGCGACTTGCAAAACCGAGTACAAAACGAGCGAGAGTACTTCACAATCGATCCGACCACGAACAATCACATCCGTGACATGGCCATGATCCTCGAGATGGCGAAGCCGTATGGCAAAATGAAAGACCTCCCGACCTTGATGCATCATATCAACACCGCATATGGAGTGCTCCTCGCACAAAAAAAAGAGGAAGTGCACGGTATTATCACCTTATTCATGGGCGATGTGCATACCCTCGCCGATGTCGGGAGTAAAGCGGGCGACGAAGTAAAAAAATCAGACGACCAGTTTCGCGCATACAAGCAAAAAGTCACCGAGGCGACGACGTTGACCGCGCTCGATGCCATGATTACGCGGCTGCAAAACTACAAAGACCAAGTGTGCAAACGGATTGAATCGCTCTTGTACGCACCACAGCCGTCGCGTGCTGGGGAGGAAAAGCCAAAACCACAGAAAATTGCGCACGTGCGCCGGTATGACGTCTTCCCCGTAAAACGACTGACGTCAAAAGAGGACGTGGACGGCTACCTTGACGGCATCCGCAAAAAGCTATACGACACTTTGGATGCCAACGACAGCGTGCAGATCAACTAAGCGAGGGGCATAAACATGAACAAAAACGCCTTACGCACGTATGCAATATGGGCGCGAAACGAACTCATCGCACAAGTGAAGCAACGTGCCTACCAATACGGCATGTACGAAAAAGGATGCGATGACGAAAATGCGCAAGCGATCGCGGGGCGTGCGCTGACCCCAGCAGAGCAACAGCAACGAACAGATTTTA
>JAULZZ010000012.1:0-3836 GCA_032117095.1 Paenibacillus sp. | reverse complement strand
GTTGCGTTATATGGAGGTCAACGATTATTTGCCGACCCACATCCGTGTGTTTTCCGACGCAGCGGGCGATTTCCATCCCGAAATACTCAAAAACGTATTGCACCTCGAGTTGGAAGGTCTCGATCAAAAAAAAGTGTCCGAACTCCTCAACGCCAATAAGTCTGAAGAACTGTACAAATATTTGTTGCTGACCCAGTGCAATGCGCTTCACGCTCCGCTACCGGCGATGTTCGAAAAGCTCGGCAGTTACACCGAACTGCTCCTGCCAAACCACATTTTGAAAGCAGAGAGTGTGATCGGAAGGCTAGTGAGGGACATCGCCGAAGAGGACTGGAAAGATGTGCAAATCATCGGGTGGATGTACCAGTATTACAACACCGAGCCAAAGCAAGTCGTATTCGAACAACTCAAAAAGAACGTCAAAATTACCAAGGAGAACATCCCCGTCGCAACACAGCTGTTTACACCAGACTGGATTGTGCGCTATATGGTGGAAAACTCCCTCGGTCGGCGATGGCTTGAAAGCCACCCGAACGATACAGTGAAAGCGAATTGGACGTATTACCTTGACGAAGCCGAACAAACGCCGGAAGTCACTGCGCAACTGCGTATGCTACGATCGCAATCACCGGTGCAGTCGCCAGAGGACATTCGCCTCATCGACCCGTGCATGGGCAGCGGGCACATCTTGGTGTACGCCTTTGACGTGCTGATGCAGCTGTACGAAAGCGTGGGCGTATCTCCACGGGACGCTGCAAAATTGATCCTCGAAAAAAACATCTATGGGCTAGACATCGACCGCAGGGCATACCAGCTTGCCTATTTTGCGTTGATGATGAAAGCACGGCAATACAACCGCCGTATTTTTACGGAGGATGTGAAACCACACGTATATTGCCCCACTGGATATCCCGATGGGGAAGAATACGGCTCACTGGTGCAAGTGGATGCACTTGAACCGATGCCCGTGCAAAAGACAGGGCAGTTGAGCATAGAAGATATTTCCTACGATGATCAGTTGAATGCTTGGAACTTCAAACGACTGTTGGCGCAACAATACGACGTGGTGGTGACCAATCCACCGTATATGGGCATGAAAGGGATAAATCCCAAACTAGCTGAATACTTGAAAACCAATTATGCCGAATATAAAAGCGACACATTTTCCGCTTTTATGGTTCGTTGTGGCGAATTGGCAAAACCAAGCGGGTTTGTGGGGATGTTCACTCCATACGTTTGGATGTTTATACAAAGTTATGAGAAACTCCGCAAAAAAATATATGATACAAAAAATATAACGACGTTGATTCAATTTGAGTACTCCGCATTTGAAGAGGCGACTGTTCCGATTTGTGCGTTTGTATATCAGAATAGCAAAACAGGGGAAAAAGGAAGTTATTTTAGGCTTGTTGATTTCCGTGGCGGAATGGAAGTACAACGACAAAAATACCTTGAAGCGATTGAGAATCCGAGTTGTGGATATTTTCACACCGCCTCCACTGAAAACTTTGCCAAGATCCCTGGGAGTCCTGTGGCGTATTGGTTGAGTGAGAAGATGCTAAATGTATTTTCTCAATCAGTAATGAGTAAATCAGCCAGTGTGAAAGAAGGACTAAAAACAGCTGATAACGATCGTTTTATTAGGAAATGGTATGAAATTGACTATACAAAGACGAACATATCATCAATTATTAGTCCCAAATGGGTTAAGCATACAAAAGGCGGTATGTTTAGGCGTTGGTACGGTAACAACGAAGATGTATTAAACTACATGGATGACGGTGCTGAATTGCGGGCATTCAAAGCAGCTTCAATGACCGGAATAAAAAACTATTACAAAGAGAATATTACTTGGTCGAGAATTACATCTGGTAGTTCAAGTTATAGATACACACCAAACGGAAGTATCCCTAATATGGCAGGTTTGACGCTATATGCGAACGATAATTTGCTATACATCCTGGCGTATTTAAATACACAAATTGTCCAAAACTGCTTAGATCTATTGAATCCTACTCTCAACTATCCCCCAGGAACGATAGCAAGTATTCCGCTTGACGTAAAGCACGACAAAAAAGAGACTGTTGAGAAAATCGTGTCATCAAACATCTCCCTCTCCCGCACCGACTGGGACTCCTTCGAAACCTCATGGGATTTCACACGCCATCCACTCGTCCGTGGGGAGCGCACGATTGCAGCTGCTTTCTCCCACTATCAACGCGAGGTGGCGGAACGGTTCGACACGCTCAAATCCAACGAGGAACAACTCAACCGCATTTTCATCGACATCTACGGCTTGCAAGACGAACTCACGCCCGACGTCGCCGACAAGGACGTCACGGTGCATCGCCTGTATGCACGCAAAGAGGACATCCCCGTATCCATGGCGGGGGGCAAATATGTGTTGCTCCAACAAGACGTCATCGCCTCTTTTATTAGCTACGCCATCGGCTGTATGTTCGGACGGTACTCCCTCGACTGCGAAGGGCTTGTCTATGCAGGGGGGGCATGGGATGCGAGCCAATATCAGACGTTTCCTGCTGACCTAGACAACGTCCTTCCGATTTGTGACGACGCGTATTTCGACGATGACTTGGTGGGGCGGTTTGTGGTGTTTGTGAAAACCGTCTACGGTGCGGACACTTTAGAGGAGAACTTGCATTTCATCGCCGATGCACTCGGGGGCAAGGGGACGCCACGTGAGGTCATTCGACACTATTTTCTGAATGGTTTTTACAAAAACCACGTCACCATATACCAGAAACGCCCGATCTACTGGCTGTTTGATTCCGGCAAGAAACACGGTTTCAAAGCGCTGGTCTATTTGCATCGCATTTCGCGTGACCTGCTCGCCAAACTGCGGACGGACTATGTCCACGAACAGCAGGAGCGGTACCGTACACAGCTGGCGCACATCGCCACGGATCTGGACACGGCTACGGATTCGGAACGTGCACGGCTGTTAAAACAACAAAACAAGTTGTCCGAACAGCTAAAAGAAATCACCATATTTGAAGAGAAATTACACCACCTCGCCGATCAAAACATCGAGATAGACCTCGACGACGGCGTGAAGAACAACTATGCGCTTTTCCCCGATATTTTAGCGAAAATATGAGGCACATGCACATGCAGCGCAAACCGCCTTATACGATCACGGAAAAAGCAGCCGACTATCTTGCAAAAATCGTGGAAACCATGACGCGCCTAGAATATGGCACGAACTTTACCCGCAACATCAAACTGCACAGAGAAAATCGTGTGCGCACCATTTATGCTTCGCTTGCCATCGAGGGAAACTCCCTGACGCTCGGGGAAGTGACCGCCGTCATCGAGGGCAAAATGGTCGCCGGAAAACAAGCAGAAATCAAGGAAGTAAAAAATGCCTACGAAGCGTACGATCGCATGTTGACGTTCGACCCGTACGCAACCGCACATTTCCTCAGCGCACATCGGTTGATGACACAAGGGCTCATCAAGGAGTCAGGCATGTTCCGCAGTGGGGATGTCGGTGTATTTGACGGAGAAATCGCTGTGCATGTCGGTGCGCGTCCGCAGTACGTGCCACAGCTCATCGAAGATTTATTCGCTTGGGCAAAAGCATCGGAACTGCACCCTGTGCTCAAAAGTGCCATTTTGCACTACGAAATTGAAATCATTCACCCGTTTGCCGACGGCAATGGACGGATGGGACGACTGTGGCAGACGCTCCTGCTCGCAAAATGGAACCCTTTATTCGCTTGGATCCCGATGGAATCTGTATTGTTGCAAAAAAGACCACAATACTACGAGGCAATTCGAAACGCGCGAATCGCAAACGATTCGGGTGTGTTCAT
>JAULZZ010000011.1:0-8562 GCA_032117095.1 Paenibacillus sp. | reverse complement strand
AAGGGAACACACGACAAGCCCAAGGGAACACACGACAAGCCCAAGGGAACACACGACAAGCCCAAGGGAACACACGACAAGCCCAAGGGAACACACGACAAGCCCAAGGGAACACACGACGTGTTCCCTTGGGCTGATGTCTAGAAAGTCGTTATCCGATGCCGATCCGTGTGAGTACTTCGTCAAGTCGACCCGTCCAATGCAATACCATCACCGTGTTGGCAAACATAAAAGTGAGGAGTGTCACACTACAAAACAAAACGGCGAACGTATTTTTTTGACGATACGCACGAAATAGGCCGTAAGCGGTCAAAAACATAAATAAAATCATAAAAATGTCAAAGCCATGAAACGTCGACTCCACAACGGGTGCGGTCGCTTCCATCGATAATCGCCTTCCTTTCTCACATACAAAATATGCTCACGATTGTGCTGTATGGTGCTATGTTACATCGATTTGTGCAAAAAGGCAAGTGTCATGATGGCGTCCCGTTGTTGCCAGCGGTTACGAGGCGTTGTCGATCACGTGCCAATACACGCGCCAAATATTTCCCTGTCCACGACGCTGGTATGGTACACACGTGTTCCGGAATTCCTGTGGCGACAATGTGCCCCCCGCCCCGCCCCCCTTCTGGACCGAGATCGATGACCCAATCCGCACATTTGATGACATCAAGGTGGTGCTCAATGACAACGACCGTGTCGCCGCAATCGACCAACCGTTGGAGCACGACCAATAACTTCGCAATGTCTTCGGCATGCAATCCCGTCGTCGGTTCATCCAACACGAATAACGTTCCTTGTTTGCGACTACGCAACGGACCGCTACGACGTTGCAATTCTGCAGCCAATTTCAAGCGTTGCGCTTCGCCACCAGACAGTGTCGGGGCGGACTGTCCCAACGCCATGTAACCGAGCCCAACGTCGTGCAATGCCGCCAAACTTTGGGTAATCTTCGGGAACGCTTCGAATATGTGCAACGCCTCGCTCACGGTCAGCTCCAAAACATCGGCGATCGACAACCCTTTCCACTGTACTTCTAACGTTTCCCGATTGTAGCGTTTTCCTTTGCACACTTCGCACGGCACGTATACATCCGGTAAAAAATGCATTTCAATTTTTAATATGCCGTCGCCTTTGCATGCTTCGCAACGTCCCCCCACCAAGTTAAAGCTAAACCGTGATTTCGTGTACCCTCTTGTTTTTGCGGTTGTTGTCTGCGCATACAAGTCTCGGATCAAGTCAAACACGCCCGTGTAGGTCAGCGGATTAGAGCGTGGTGTTCGCCCGATCGGACTTTGATCGATGTTGACCATGCGCTCCACTTGCTCACATCCGAGTACCGCCTCGACAGCACCCGTCAGCTTCCGTCGCTGATGAACGGCAGAAACGCCCGCAATCAGCGTATCGACGAGCGAACTTTTACCACTCCCCGATACCCCCGTGACCACGGTAAATACCCCGATAGGAAAATCAACGGTAATGTGTCGCAAATTGTTGGCAGAAGCTCCTTTGACCGTAATGCGGTTCCCCAAAGAAGTACGGCGCTTTTCGGGCAGAGGGATGTATTTTTTGCCACTCAAATATTGCCCTGTCAGCGAAAGGGGATTGTGTTGCAACACCGCTGGCGTGCCCATTCCCGTCACCGTCCCGCCATGTCCCCCCGCACCGGGTCCCATGTCGATCACATAATCGGCGGCCCACATCGTATCTTCGTCGTGTTCGACGACAAGCAATGTATTGCCCAAGTCGCGCATATGTTTTAACGTCGTAATCAGCCGATCGTTGTCCCGCTGGTGTAACCCGATACTCGGCTCATCAAGTACGTAGAGCACACCGGACAAACGAGACCCGATTTGTGTCGCCAGCCGAATGCGCTGCGATTCCCCACCGGACAACGTCCCTGCGGATCGTCCCAACGTCAAATAATCCAGTCCTACGTTGCACAAAAAAGAAAGTCGCGACACGATTTCGCCGACGATGGGCAAGGCGATGTGCGCAGATTTTTCGGATAACGTCAGTGCTTGGAAAAATTGCAACGTCTCGTGAATGGGCATGTCCGTGAGTTGGTCAATAGACTTCCCCCCGACGGTAACTGCCAACGACACCGGCTTTAAGCGACGACCATGACACGATACACAGGGCTGTTCACTCATAAACTTTCCGATGAATTCATGCGCACTGTCGTTTTGGGACGTTTCATAGCGTCTTTGGAGGTCTGCCACGATGCCTTCAAAATGCACCGTCGCCTTTTTTACTCCCCCGAACATCGTCTCATATTCAAATGTCAATGACGGCGACCCTGTGGGCGCTCCGTAAAGCAACAAGTGCCAATGTTTCTCCTCCAATTGTTCCACCGGAACGTGTTGGGGAATGTCGAATACGTGACACGCAGCTTCAAGCAACTTCGTATAATAACTTTTGGCGTTTGTCGATGCCCACGGCTCAAGGGCCTGTGTTTTTAACGTCAGACTCCGATTTGGACAGACGAGTTGCACATCTACTTTGTACTCGACCCCTAGCCCGTCACACGTGGGACATGCACCAAAGGGGCTGTTAAACGAAAACAACCGTGGTTGCAACGGCTCAACACTCGTCCCACAGACGATACAAGCCATTTTGGAGGAAAACAACTGGTCAGAAGCTTCGTCCAAGCGGTGCACGACCACGCGCCCGTCGGCATGTTGCAACGCCATCTCGATGGATTCCGCCAGTCGTGTACGACTTTCTGTGCGGACGATTGCCCGATCGACGACGATTTCGATCGTATGCTTTTTGGTTTTGGACAAAGTAAGGTCGCTCGCCACCTCGATGATGTCGCCATTGAGGCGGATGCGGACAAAGCCGTCTTGCTTAATTTGTTCGAGCACTTTCGTATGTTCGCCTTTTTTGCCGATGACAACGGGACTCAAAATCATTACTTTGGTCCCTTCCCCGTATGCCATCACCCGATCGACGATGTGTTCGATGGGCTGTGATTCGATCGGAATGCCATGCGTCGGACAATGGGGGATCCCCACACGGGCAAACAGCAACCGCAAATAATCGTAAATCTCCGTCACCGTCCCGACGGTCGATCGGGGATTGCGATTCGTGGATTTTTGGTCAATGGCAATCGCAGGGGACAAGCCGTCTATGCTGTCTACATCGGGTTTGTCCATTTGTCCCAAAAACTGTCGTGCGTATGCAGACAACGATTCGACATACCGTCGCTGTCCTTCCGCGTAGATCGTATCAAAAGCAAGCGAGGACTTCCCCGAACCACTCGGCCCCGTAATGACGACCAATTGATCCCGTGGAATCGTCACATCGATATTTTTTAGGTTGTGTGTGCGCGCGCCACGGACGACGATTTCTTGCTGCTTCATCGTATTCGTTCCCTTCGTCACCGGCTACTTTCCACTGTCCGCTTGGAGCTCTAACAGGGCATCGCGCAACTCGGCAGCCCGTTCGTATTGCAACGCTTTCGCGGCTTCTTTCATTTGTTGTTCCAACCGCTTGATCCACTGTTGCCGGTCTGCCTGAGATAACTTGTCCCATTGAATTTCTTCGTTCACTGTTTTTAACTGGGGATTCGTTGCTTTCGTTGCCTCGATCACATCGCGAATGTGTTTTCGGATGGTTTTGGGGGTAATGCCATGCTGTGCATTGTATGCTATCTGAAGGGTGCGCCGACGATTCGTTTCCTCGATCGCCTTGGTCATCGACTCTGTCATCGCATCGCCATACAAGACCACATGTCCGTGGGCGTTGCGGGCTGCACGTCCGATCGTCTGGATCAGGGAACGTTCCGAGCGCAAAAACCCTTCTTTGTCCGCATCGAGTATCGCCACGAGGGACACTTCGGGCAAGTCTAATCCTTCACGTAATAAATTGATGCCGATCAACACATGGAACACGCCCAAGCGCAAATCCCGCAGTATCGTCATGCGTTCTAACGTCTTAATGTCCGCATGCAAATAGCGCACCAATACGTGGGCTTCTTGGAAGTATGTCGTTAAGTCTTCAGCCATTTTTTTGGTCAATGTCGTGATGAGTACGCGCTCATCCCGCTGCACACGCGTGCGAATCTCTGCTAATAAATCGTCAATTTGTCCTTTGGTCGGGCGGATGTCGATCGTCGGGTCCAGCAACCCCGTCGGACGAATGATCTGTTCAACCATGGTCGGGCATTGTGCGCCTTCGTAGGGACCGGGTGTCGCCGAAACAAAAATCGCTTGGTGCATTTTCTGTTCGAACTCTTCAAAACGCAAAGGACGGTTGTCTAAAGCCGACGGCAGACGAAACCCGTGATCAACCAAAATTTGTTTGCGTGCCCGATCGCCATTGAACATCCCACGAATTTGGGGCAATGTGACGTGCGATTCGTCCACCACGATCAAAAAATCGTCCGGAAAGTAATCTAACAACGTATACGGTGTCGCCCCAGGAGGACGACGCGTCAGATGACGAGAGTAATTTTCAATCCCCGTGACGAACCCGACTTCGCGTAGCATCTCCACGTCATACCGTGTCCGTTGTTCAATGCGCTGTGCTTCAAGTAGTTTACCGGCTTGCCGAAAGTGGGCGAGCTGGTGTTCAAGCTCGACCTCGATATCCGCAATCGCGCTTTGCAACGTGGCGGCTTGTGTGACGTAGTGCGACGCAGGGAAGATGGCCACATGGTCACGAAGTCCAGTAATCTCGCCCGTGAGGACATCTAGCTCACAAATGCGATCGACTTCATCGCCAAACAGCTCGATGCGCACTGCGTGCTCATGTGTAGAGGCGGGGAAAATATCGATGACATCACCACGCACACGGAACATCCCCCGTGACAGGTGCATCTCGTTGCGCTGATACTGAATGTCTACGAGTTTTGTAATGATCTGTTGACGACTGTGCACCGTCCCCACACGCACACTCAGCACAAGTTCACTGTATTCTAAGGGGGAACCCAGCCCAAATATGCATGAAACGCTCGCCACGACAATGACATCCGTCCGCTCAAACAGAGAGCTCGTCGCCGAATGGCGCAATTTATCAATTTCTTCATTGACAGCGGAATCTTTCTCGATAAATAAATCTTTCGAAGGCACGTACGCCTCGGGTTGGTAATAATCGAAGTAGCTCACAAAATACTCGACGGCATTCTGAGGGAAAAATTCTTTGAATTCACTACACAGTTGGGCAGCGAGCGTTTTGTTGTGCGCCAACACGAGCGTCGGGCGATTGACCGCAGCGATCGTCTGCGCAATCGTGAACGTTTTGCCTGTTCCCGTCGCCCCGAGCAGCGTCTGCATGCGCTCCCCGCGCAAAAGCCCCTCGACGAGGGCTGCAATCGCTTTGGGTTGATCGCCTTGGGGGGTATATTCTGAACGCAATTGGAACGGTTGTTTTTTGCGCATTGTTCACCCATCCACTCACGTATATTCTGCTAAAGTATAGCATCCCGCATGTCGTCTACGCAACATTGCGCACCCGCAGGACAAAAACGTTTATGTTTACATATAAACGGTAAAAAGTTCTACCGCTGTTAAGAGAACGAAGAAATGGCGCAATCGAAAAAACTCTTGAAAAATATTTTTCTGCAAACGCCACCAGTCTTCAGCGGACATTCGCCATCACGTTATTTCCCCTGTCTGAAGATCTCCCACAGAACCCCACATCGTCCGTATGTTCAATCAAAAACCCCTCCTTCTCCCACATAAGAGTCCACCATGCTATCGCATGGCGGACTCTTATGTGGTCACGCTTTTTTATACTCCTAATACTAAACATTGATTAAAAAAACCTATGGAAACCGCACCTTTTCACGAGAAAAGACAGTGATTTTTAAGGGGACCTCTAAAAACCGATTTGTAAAAAATCACTTTGCCGTAAAAAAGGGGTTTTTGCGAATATTTATGAGTGGTGATGGGGTTAATAGAGATGCCCTTAACCAACCGGATTCCTGTACTCAAATAGTGTGTAGTATGACAAGCCTTTATTTAAAGTGAAAGTTCAAGGATGTAGGGCCGTCCTCGCTAAGCGGAAGCCGATACTCCCGTAGATGAACCGCGGATCGGTGCTGGTGTTGTAGCTTACTTGCACATAGTTTTCGATATCATACCAGCCGCCACCTCGGATCCCGCGGGGCATCCACCCTGTCCACGTAAACTGCCACTCCCACACGTTCCCATTCACATCATACAACCCCAATGCGTTCGCTCGCTTTCCACCAACCACTTTCGCGATACTTCCACTGTTTGAATTGTACCACGCCACCGCCTGTGTTTCTTGTGCATTCGATGTATTTTCTGTTGCACCGCTTGCGTAGTTCCCCGGTGTCCAATAATACGTTTTTTTATCTTTTCCTGTCGTGGCGATGCGTTGTTTTGCTAACGAACCTGTCGTCGGCGCTATCGTCCCCAGCCATCTCGCTACCATTTCAGACTGCATCGGGTTCGGTAGTTGATACCCGTTGTTGTTGCTTTGCACCCCGCTGTCTATAGCTGTCCGCACACGTGCATCCTTCAACACGTTTCCGCTTTTATCCCGATACACTGGTACCAGTCCGTCTTTCTCTGAATATGCATTCGTCCAGACGACGACATCGTACCAACTTACCTTAGTTACAGGCAACATCGTACCGCGGTTAGTCCCTTGATTCGCAAACACATACCCCTTCGTCACCGCCCAGTCGTACACTTCTTGCCACAATGCCCCCGTCACTTCTGTTTTCCCAATCAAAAAATCCGACATACTTACGTTCACCAACCTATTGTACCATCCCAACGGCATCTTCGAAATGTTTCTCGCTGGAACGTACACCATCTCGCGATCGATCCCGCCTTGCGCCCTGCCCTCTGGCGCTTGCACGCTCACCATCCCGACTGTCATCGCAAGCAATCCCGCATACACCGTTGCTTTTCTCATGATTCCTGTTGTCATCTTCGTCCACGCTCCCCGTCGTTATGATGTGACTACACAAACCAGTACACTCACTGATTTGATAATTAAAACTATAACAAAAAAAAAAAAAAAAACAATGCTTTTGAGGCATCATTTTGCGCGTTTCATCTGAACATCTTGTTGAAAACCATACAAAGCGCAATGCTTCTCGCAGGAAAGAAGAAGTTTTATTGATAACGTTCGGATTGCAGACAAAGTGCACCGGCGCAAGTCGACCATTTCCCGAATAAACAAACTTTTGTCCACGTAGTAACTGTTGTTTTGTTGGAACTTCTGAAAATCGTCTATCCCAATAAAGAGCTCTTTCATCCGTGTTCCTCCCTCCCTTTCCCATACCCCTACTCTCCTACACGTACGCCATCCCGACCAACGTCTTTTTCCCAGCAAATGCCACGCCAATGTGCACAATGTGGGGCACTTTTGTCCCCCCGAACATCGTATCGTACGCCCGCTCTTTTATTTGCGCCAACGCTTTTTCTACTCCTTTTGCCAGTTGCTTTTCTTCCTCCACCCGTTTGAACTCGAACACGAATGCGCGCGGATGCGTCTTCACGTTGCGTGGCTTCACCACCACGTCATACCGCCCCTCGCCACTTTCCCGATTCGACGTCACCTCGTGTGTCTCGTACAAACTGACCATCATCCCCAGCACGAACATGTGATACGCATGTTCTGCCATCCGCTGTGCTGCTGCTTCCCCTCGCGGTACGTCATGATAACTAAACGACTCGTACACCGTGCGCTCAAACTTTTGGACAAATGCTTCGTCGTTCCCTTGCATCAATTCTCCTACGATCGTTTGCGTCGTATACCGTGCGTTTTTCTTCGCCTGTGCGACCCACCGCTGAGCCACTTGCTCGAACACGATCGCCACTTCTTCGTTGGGGATCGCCAACTCCCCCCACTGCTTCCGCCCTTTTTGCGCCGTATGTACCACTTTCAAATACCCACTAAACAATACGAAATTCCAAAAAAGTTGGGCTTCTTCCGTCATTTCTTCCGCTGTCTGTGTGTCCATCTCCGGCGTTTCCATCGCAAAATCGATGAAGGACACGTGTTCGTTAAGGGCGATGTGTATCGTTCCCCCTTGTAGCAACAGCGTCAATGCATACACGACAAAGGGCTGAAACCGATCGAACAGCACATGCAAAAACTGCTGGTCACTCGTATTCACCCAGTACGGTTGCAATGCTCTGCGTGGTTCTGCCAACGCATGGAAGATCGACCACGGATTGTATACCGTCTCGTCCCCAAACCGATATCCGTTGTACCACCGCCGAAATTCGGCTATCTCGTCTTGACGCCCAAAGTCCCTTAGTGTTGCCGCTACTTCCTTATCCAACAGCCCGAACGACCGCTCAAACGCAGTCGACAAGATCGAGCACACACGCACGTTGTTGAGCCCTGAGAAGATGCTCTCTTTTGCTACACGCAAAATGCCCGTCAACACGGCACGTTCCAAGCTTTGGTTGTCTTTGAGTGCGCTTCCTAACAAAGCGCGCATAAACCCAATGCATTCCTTGTAATACCCATGGGCATACGCCTGATGAATCGGTGTGTCGTATTCGTCGATGAGCAACAGTACCCGTTGTGTGCCATCATAGGCACGTTGTAGCCATTGGGACAAAT
>JAULZZ010000010.1:0-4925 GCA_032117095.1 Paenibacillus sp. | reverse complement strand
CCGAATTTGAGCGACAATGGGACGTGTTGACCGCTGGGGTTGCGGAGATCGTCCCGCTCGATGCATTCAAACAAAAGTTATTGCATGCGATCGTATCGCAAACTCCTTTGCGTGTAAAACTAGGGCTCGATCCCTCGGCTCCTGACCTACATATCGGTCATACGGTCGTATTACATAAATTGCGCCAGTTTCAACAGCTTGGTCATCGCATACAGCTCATTATTGGTGATTTCACAGGACGAATCGGGGATCCTACGGGGAAATCTGCTACACGGAAACCGCTCACGCCTGAGGATGTCGTGCGCAATGCCCAAACATACAAAGAACAACTGGGGAAAATTATCGACATCGAAAATGCACACATCGTGTACAATTCGCAGTGGCTTGCGCAGATGACGTTTGCAGACGTCGTGTCTTTGAGTGCGAAGACGACCGTGGCACGGATGCTAGAGCGAGACGATTTTCAAAAACGGTATACGAGTGGACAAGCAATCGCCCTGCATGAATTTTTTTATCCACTGATGCAAGGGTACGATTCTGTGCAGCTCGGTTCGGACGTGGAGCTCGGCGGGACGGACCAGAAGTTCAATTTGCTTATGGGGCGTACGTTGCAACGCGAATACGGCAAAGATACCCAAGTTGCCCTCATGATGCCGTTGCTCACGGGCATTGATGGCGTGCAAAAAATGAGCAAAAGTTTGCACAATGCCATTGGCATTTCAGAATCTCCGCAGGACATCTATGGGAAAACAATGCGCATAGGAGACGAACAGCTCGCCTCGTATATGGAGCTCGTCACGCCGATGACGGCTGCGGAAGTCACCGATGCGGTACAGCGTGTTGCCACAGGAAAACTGCATCCGCGGGATGCAAAAATGCAACTGGCTTTTTTACTGGTCAGCATGTACTATGGCACAGAAGTCGCCCAGCAAGCCCAAGCGGACTTTGTGGCGATGTTCCAACAACGGACGTTGCCAGAAACGATGCCAACCTATGTTGTACCCCAGGATGTTTTATGTGCAGATGGCACGGTGTTGCTGACGAAATTGTTGGTCGTCAGTGGATTGCAACCGTCGGTATCCGAAGCAAAGCGCACCATTGCAGGTGGCGGGATAAAGTACAACGAAATGAAAATCACCGACCCAGGGCATACGATCGTCGTCGCATCAGGGGATACGATCCAAGTAGGACGACGTCATTTCCGACGTCTGATCCGAACCCCTTAATTGAAAGACGGATGTGGATGATGTGCGAATAAACACTACAAGATTAGTGCTTATCGCTCGTTCCGTGTGCCAATGGTTGTGCCACGATGTACACGCTTAACGTCGTATCGAGCACACTCATAAAGGTCACGTGAATGCGATAGTCAATGCCCAAGACGTCAGACACGGTATGATGGTCGCCCAACGCACGGTAGACGGAAACCGCTTGCACCGGTTGATACACAATGCCTTCATAAAGTTGTTCGATTCGTGCCACGAGCGTTCGTTTTACGGGGGGAGCCATATCGGGTTGCGGCGTATCCCAACGCACCACGACGTGCGCAATCCACTTTCTTGTGCCCGCACGTTTGTCTAAGGGAGGATTCTGTTTGGCTGTTTTTTGCTGATTTTGCAACGTTTCTGCAAGCTCGTCCTGCAAATGTTGCACGTGCTGTTGCGTCCACAACGTGACGGCAATAAAGCCGATGATAAAGCCACACAAGATCAACGCACATGCGCGCATCCAAGACGGACGATGATAAATGTGCGTGAATTTCATCCGTTGTTTTCTAACGGACACAAGGTGCGGATGAGTGTCGTGCCACAGTGTGCCCCCAAGAAGGCGCATACGATAAGGAATAGCTGTTTGAATGCCGGGGTCACATCTCCTTGCGTCATATTCCATTCAATGACGCGAATCGGATCGATCGTGCCGCCAACCGCGACGACAATGGCCCATATTTTTACTTGTGCGGCGACGAGGCGCATCGTCACGACAGGACCGGGAGGTTGCCACGTCAACAGGGAACTGCATCCTGCCATGAGCGAAGCGCCCAGTACGACCCCAAAGGCAACAAAAAAATGCACAATGGTGCGACTCAAAAAAGAAGCATCTGTCATGAACGCACTCCTTTCCAGCGAGAAGACGACACGCACTTGCAATAAAAAGCAGGAGTCGTTCGTCTGTTCACGTTATACGTATGGCGATTGCAGGGGATCTATGCTTCATAGGCACCTCGATACCCAATTTTGTAAAAAACCATCTCGCTGGATTTCAATCAGAGCTTTGTGCTCGCAGGAGACATGCACGCCAAGAGGAACGGTGACGATCCATTGTATGCAAACGCGAACGAGAACCCATTCTTTCTAGCGAAAGGACAGCCTTTCGTTCATTTGCATGTGCATAGCGCATACAGTTTGCTCGATGGCGTTGTGCATGTGCAAACATTGGTCGAAGAGGCAAAACGACGCGGGATGCAGGCGTTGGCGTTGACCGACGACCATGCGGTCTACGGGCATGTGCCGTTTTCATTGGCGTGTCAACAAGCGGGCATACACCCGATCTTTGGATGCGTCTTCACGGTGCCGTGTGTATGTCCGCCGGTGACGGAGGAGCACACCCCAGCGGCATATGCGATTACGGTGTTGGCGCAGACAGCCGAAGGGTATCGCAACGTGTTGCAATTGAGTACGCTCGCCCACGCCCAACCGACACGCCGGCTCACATGGGAGCAGCTGTGTTTGCACGCCACCGGGTTAATTGTGTTGAGTGGGGGAGAACGGGGGGAAGTGGTTGCACACGTTCGTGCGGGACGATTGGCACATGCACAACAAACGATGATGGCGTATCGCACCGTGTTCGGTGAGCGGTATTATGTAGAACTCATGCACGATGGAACGCCCGAGGCACAAGCGCGCTTGCGTACAGAAATCGCACTGGCACAGCAATGTGATGTGACCGCTGTGGCAACGAACAATGTGCATTATGTGCATCCGCAAGACGTCCACGTACAACAGTTGGTGCATCGGATCCGCGACCAAAAGCCCTTTGGGGAGGAAAGAACGACGTTTCCGACGACGGGTACGTGGGATTTAAAGCGTGAACAAGAGATGTTGGCGCAATTTGATTTTTTTCCGCAAGCCGTGTACGAAAGTGCGAAAATTGCCCAGCAATGCGCCGTCAGTTTGCCGACGGTCCAAGGAAACACATTGCCAACCTATCCCCATATTCCTACGCATGTAGATGCCTTTGCTTTTCTCCAACAACTTTGTGTCGACGGCGCACGCCAGCGGTATGCTGCGCAATGGGAACGTACGTCTGATGCTATCCAACAACGTGTGCAATACGAACTGACACACATCCAACAGATGGGGTACGTCGACTATTTCCTAATCACGTGGGACGTGGTGGCGTATGCGCGTCGGCAAGGCATTGCGATCGGACCAGGGCGTGGTTCGGTCAACGGGAGTGTCGTCGCATACGTCTTGCGCATCACGGACGTGGATCCACTGCGCTATGGATTGGTGTTTGAGCGGTTTTTGCATCCCGATCGTGTTACGTTGCCAGATATTGACATGGATTTCGAAGATGCACGACGTGAAGAACTCATCGGCTATGTTGCCGAGACGTACGGGCGTGACCATGTGGCGCAGATTGTGACGTTTGGCACATTTGGTGCGCGTGGGGCGTTGCGAGACAGTGGGCGTATTTTGGGCGTTTCTCCAACAGACGTACAGCGGATGATGCAATACATGCCGATGACGAATACAAGCACACTACACGACATTTGGGAACAAAATGCATCGGTACGCCAGTGGTGTGCGCAAAACCCACGCATGCACCAGTGGTTTGACCTTGCCCGACAAATCGAGGGGTTGCCACGGCATACGTCCACCCACGCTGCAGGGGTCGTCATCTCGAAACAGCCTCTTTCCCACATCACCGCACTCCAAGCAGGAAAAGATGTGGCATTGACACAAATGTCGATGGAACAGCTCGCTGTCGCAGGCTTGTGCAAAATCGATTTTTTGGGACTGCGTACGCTCACGATTTTGCGTCAAGCGGTGGAATTAGTACGAATGCATGAAGGCGTGACGCTGTCATGGGATGCGCTGTCGTTGGACGATGCGTACACGTATGCGATGTTGTGTCGTGGCGAGACCGAAGGGGTGTTTCAGCTCGAATCGAGCGGCATGCGTAACACGTTAAAAGCGTTACGTCCGTCGTGTTTTGAGGATTTAATTTCCGTGATTGCCTTATATCGTCCTGGACCGATGTCGTCGATGGAGACGTTTATTGCGGCCAAACACGGACACATCGCCCCTTCGCTCCTGCATCCCACACTCGATTTTATCTTAGAAGAAACGTACGGTGTAATGGTATACCAAGAGCAAATGATGCGCCTAGCGGTCGCCATGGCGGGATTTACGTGGGCACAAGCCGATACGTTGCGAAGGGCGGTTTCGAAGAAAAATCATGCGGATATCGAGGCGCAACGCCGTGCGTTTTTCGACGGTTGCCAGTCCCTTGGCTATTCGCACCAAGAGGCACAGCATGTGTTTGCGCACATTGTGCAGTTTGCCCGCTATGCTTTTCCGCGTGCCCATGCCGTTGCGTACGCCATGCTCGCATACCGTACCGCATACGTCAAAGCGCACTATCCGGCACCATGGTTTGGCGCATTGCTCAATGCCCATCTCGGTCGCCCCGAACACATCGCACGATACGTAGAAGCGTGTCGTAAGCAAGCCATTCCCATCTTGCCACCAGACGTGAATGAAAGCACGGCACTGTTCGCCTTGCGCAAAGGAGACGACGGTGCGTATGCCATTTGTTTTGGGTTGGGGGCGATACGGCATGTCAGTACCGCAGCCATCCAGACGATTGAAGAACAGCGTCAAAAAGACGGTGCATTTCGTGACCTCCTTGATTTTTGTCAA
>JAULZZ010000009.1:0-2663 GCA_032117095.1 Paenibacillus sp. | reverse complement strand
CCGCAACAAAGGCACGCGACGCACGCTGTTCGTAAATCGTAAAATTTCATAAGAAATGCCGATGACCACAGGGAGAAGCAGCAACCGAATGACAATGCGTTCACTCATCGACGACCACTCAAAGAAAGAATACAACAGCACGCCGACGAGCACCGTCAAGACGATAAAGCTACTGCCACAACGATAATGCAATGTCGAATATTTTTGTACGTGGGCAACCGTGAGCGGGTCTCCCCCCTCATACGCAGAGATGACTTTGTGCTCCGCCCCATGGTATTGAAACAAACGTTCGATCATGGGCAAGCGTGCGATCAGGGAAATATACCCGACGAGGAATACGATTTTAATGACACCTTCGAGGACATTGTGCAAAAAAATATTGTCAAACAAGTCGCGAAACAGCCACTCCTCGACTGCGGCGGGCAATACCGTGAACAACACTTTTCCAAACAAAAACGATAACACCCCGACAATGGCAACCCCGACGACCAATGTCACTTTTTGGCTGATCGTTGCTTTGGCAGGCGCCTCATTTTTTTCTTCAGCTTCTAGGGCGTATGATTCCGTTGCATAGTTCAGATGAACGGAACCTTTGGCGACAGAGTCGATCAAGGCGACAATGCCACGGACAAAGGGAATGCGTTTGAGAGGGGCGACCCAAGGCTGTTCCTTGCGTGGCGTTTCAAAAAAGCCAATGGACTGATCTTTCCTGCGCACTGCGGTCACATTGACGGTACGTCCTGCGAACATGACGCCTTCAATGACAGCTTGTCCCCCGTACGCCACGATCGGCGGTGTTTGTGGCATGGTCACTTCACTCCCTATTTTCGACAATACACTTATTGTAGCGAACAGACGGGAAAAACGCTAGTCTGTCGTATGGCAGATTTTGTATCCACAGGGGAGGAAACCTGTGCGTGAGTTGACCTGCCACAAAAAAGAGGCTATCCTTTATGGGAGAACTCATTATGGCGTGATAAGGATGTTGCCAATGACAGATGAACACTATATGCGCATCGCTTTCACCTTGGCAGAAGCGACAGTAGGGCAGACAGGGACGAATCCTGCTGTGGGGTGCGTGGTCGTTTCTGCGGGACGGATCGTGGGCATCGGGGCACATTTGCGCCAAGGGCAAGCCCATGCGGAAGTACATGCACTCCAAATGGCGGGGGAAGATGCCCAAGGCGGTACGCTGTATGTGACGCTTGAACCGTGCCATCATCACGGACGTACACCCCCTTGTACGCACGCCATTTGCGCAGCAGGCATTGCGCGTGTCGTCGTCGCAACCCTCGACCCCAACGAAGCAGTTCACGGAAAAGGCATTGCCTTTTTGCGTGCGCAGTCGATTGCGGTGACGGTCGGGGTTCTAGAAAAGGAAGCTCAACAGATAAATGAAGTGTTTTGGCATCACATACGCACACGACGTCCGTTTGTGGCAGTAAAGACGGCGATGACGTTAGATGGATATATTGCGACTCCTACGGGACACAGTCAGTGGATTACGCGCGACACGTCTCGCCAGTTTGGTCGGTCGTTGCGTCAACGGTATGCTGCGATTGTCGTGGGGATCGGGACCGTCTTAGCAGACAACCCACGCCTGACGACACGGGGGGACGTCGTGGGACGAGATCCATTGCGGATTGTCGTCGATTCGATGTTGCGGTTGCCTCCGACGGCGGCACTCATACAACCCCGCACAGATGGTTGGCCTGCCGCACTCGTGTTTACGACCGAACGTGCTCCGATAGAGGCAGAACGTCGACTTCGTGCGTGTGGCGTAGAAGTCATCCGTACGGGGGAGGACTCCCGCGTAAATTTATCTCACATGCTGGATGCATTGTACGACCGACAGATTGACTCGTTGTTCGTCGAAGGGGGGGGCACGCTCGCCGGCGCAATGTTACAGCATAAGCTCGTGCAGAAACTGTATGCGTTTATTGCGCCACGACTCATGGGCGTTGGGGGGATTCCCGCATTTGCGCTGGAGGCGTCGCTAAAACTAGAGCATATGATTGCATTTCAAGGGGTGACGGTTCAACCACTCGACGACGATGTGTTGTTTACGGCGTACATCAAGGAGACACCGTAGTCGTCCGCACGAAAAAGCGATTGTTTTTTGTATGGTTGGCTAGCTTGAAGAAAGAGTGCATGGGCGATCGCATTGAGGGAACCGTTTTAGCGAAAGGAAAGATATCCATAAAATATACAACGTTGTCATAAGGAGGTGCGCCTTTGTTTACGGGATTGATCGAAGAAGTCGTCGCGGTGACCGACACGTCTTTTCGGGGCGAAATAAAAAGGATCGAATTGGCCGCACACAAAATTGTAACGGACATGCGTCTGGGCGATAGCATCGCTGTCAATGGCGTGTGCCTCACGGTCGTTTCATTCGGAGACACTACCTTTGCCGTCGAGGCGGTGCCGGAGACGCTCGCACGGACGACATTGCGCAATCTGAAAGCAGGAGACTGCGTCAACGTAGAGCGTGCTTTGGCGTTGGGGGCGCGCATGGGCGGGCATTGGGTACAAGGACACGTGGACACGACCGCACGCATCTCGCACATCGAGAAATTCCCTTCCTGCCAAAATATGACGTTCGTTTGCCCTGAGGATACGTCTTTGCGCTACGTGGTGATGAAAGGATCGATTACGATTGATGG
>JAULZZ010000008.1:0-14233 GCA_032117095.1 Paenibacillus sp. | reverse complement strand
AGGAGTTTAATCCCGAAACATATGCGATCGCGAAAGCAGATATGATCATAAGGGGCGGAAATGCTTCGAATATGCGATTCGGTGATACCCTTTCAAATGACCAGTTCGCCGGTTTCAAGTTCTCTAAAATCATCTCCAATCCGCCTTTTGGTGTCGATTGGAAGGCGCAACAAAAGGCAGTTGAAGCAGAAAATCAAAAGGGACAAAATGGCCGTTTTGCACCGGGCCTGCCTAAAATTTCTGATGGTCAAATGTTATTCACTTTGAACGGGATCAAGAAGCTAGATGATGAGGGACGAATGGCAATCATACACAATGGCTCGCCACTTTTTACAGGCGATGCGGGTTCAGGGCCGTCTGAAATCAGACGCTACATCCTTGAACAAGATTTATTAGAAGCGATTGTACAACTTCCAACAGACTTGTTTTACAATACAGGCATTACAACGTACATTTGGCTCATTTCAAAGAATAAATCCGCAAGACGTTCTGGTAAAGTTCAATTGATCGATGCGTCTAACATGTATGTGAAGCGAAGAAAGGCACTGGGCTACAAGCGAGTTGACCTCGATGAAGCGTGCAGAGAAGCGATTATAAAAGCGTATGGCGCATTCGAGAACAAGTTCTATGACGTAGGCGAGCAAAGCATTGCGTCGAAAGTGTTCCACAATGCGGACTTTGGCTATTACAAGATTGTAGTCGAGTCTCCACAAGTTGATGACAACGGGAAGCTGGTTTTGAAAAATAAGAAACCTGTTGCAGACGTTTCAAAGAGGGACACTGAGAACGTGCCGATGGTTCTTGGGCGTACGCAGGGCGAGGTCATCAAAGAATACGTTGAGAAGGAAGTGTTGCCGTATAACCCAAATGCTTGGGTTGATGAGAGCAAGACGAAGATTGGGTATGAGATTCCATTCACAAGACATTTTTACAAGTATGTTGCTCCTGAAAAGTCAGAGGTGATCGCTGAAAGAATCAGTGCAATTGAAAGCGATTTGATGGCCAGTCTTAAATCTCTGTTTGCAAGAGTGGGGGAGTAGTGTGAGGAAAATGAAAGATAGTGGTGTTGCGTGGATTGGGGAGATACCTGAGGAATGGAACTTAGATAAATTAGGGAATTACTTCACAGAGCGAAAGGAAAAAGTTTCAGATATTGATTATCAACCTTTATCAGTTTCAAAGGGTGGAATTGTTCAGCAACTTGACGGGGTAGCAAAGACTAAAAATAACGATGACAGAAAGAGAGTAGCAAAAGGTGACTTTGCAATAAATTCTCGATCTGATAGAAAACAATCATGTGGGTTATCGTCATTGGATGGCTCGGTATCTGTCATAAATACTGTGTTAATTCCAAGAAACATCGAACCCGATTTTGTAAAGTACTTACTTGATAATTATGGTTTTGCAGAAGAATTTTTTAGATGGGGATCAGGTATTCACTTTGATTTATGGTCAACAAGGTTTACTCAGATGAAATCCATTTTGCTGCCTGTTCCTAACACAAAGGAAGAACAACAAAAAATCGCCTCCTACCTCGACCAAAAAGTATCCCTCATCGACAACATTATCGAGAAAACCAAGCAATCGATTGAGGAGTACAAGAAGTACAAGCAATCGCTCATCACAGAGACCGTCACGAAAGGACTAAATCCTGATGTGAAGATGAAGGATTCAGGGATCGCATGGATTGGGGAGATACCTGAGCATTGGAGTATGAGCAAGATTAAACGTGAATTTGATAATATGGATGGAAAGCGTAAACCGATAGACGCATCATTAAGAAATCGTGAAGGTGAAATACTATACGATTATTATGGTGCTTCAGGTGTAATTGACAGAATAGATGATTATATTTTTGATGAAGACTTACTGCTGATAGGTGAAGATGGCGCAAATTTGGTTATGAGAAATTTACCTCTAATCTATCTGGCTACAGGGAAGTATTGGGTCAACAATCATGCACACGTCCTGAAACCAAAGTTGCACAATTCGCTTTTCTATATGGCGAATTATCTTGAAACGATTGACTTAACTAACTATATTACAGGTTCAGCACAGCCAAAATTGTCCCAAGCAAATCTGAATGTTATCCCAGTGGTTGTTCCACCCTTTGCGGAACAACAGAAGATTGTTGATTTTCTCGAAAGCAAGGTTGCATATCTTGATGATTTGCTGATTAAGAAAAACCAACTAATATCAAACCTAGAAGCCTACAAAAAATCCCTCATCTACGAAGTCGTAACGGGCAAGAAAGAAATCAGCTAAAGGAGACAATATTCCTTGGACTACAAAGAAAAACGCTTTGAACAAGACATAGAAACCTCCTTGCTTACGCATGGTGGCTATGTAAAAGGAAACATGTCTGGCTATGACGCAGCCACAGCGATTGACTTAGCAACACTTGTCTCTTTCATCAAGAACACGCAACCAAAGGAGTGGCAGCGGTACGAAACCATTTACGGGGATGGCGCGGACAAAAAACTTTATAAGCGGTTCAACGAAGAAGTAAATGCGCACGGACTGATCCATGTGCTTAGACATGGGGTCAATGACCGTGGTGTGAAACTCAAATTTTGTTATTTCAAGCCAGAGTCGTCTTTGAACGAAATCCTCATCACCAACTACAACGCAAACGTTTTATCCGTCACAAGGCAGTTTGCGTACGCTACCGAGAACAAGAACACGATCGACATGGTGCTATCGCTCAATGGCATTCCGATCGTTGCACTTGAACTCAAGAACCAGATTACGGGTCAATCTGTCGAAAATGCGAAGAAGCAGTTTATGTATGACCGTAACCCAAAGGAGAACTGCTTCCATTTTAACAAGAGATTTCTTGTCTACTTTGCAGTTGACCTTTATGAAGTTTGGATGACAACGCAGCTAAAAGGCAAGGATACCTTTTTTCTGCCGTTCAACCAAGGGTCAGGCGGGGCTGGCAAAGTGGGCGGAGTGGGCAATCCCGAGAACGCAGACGGGTACAACACGGCATACCTCTGGGAACAAGTGTTATCCAAAGACGCACTACTGAACATTCTTCAGCGGTTTTTGCACGTGCATGTTGAAAAGAAACGGGAAATTAAGCACGGTCAGGAAAAAATGGTCAAGAAAGAGGCACTCATTTTTCCGAGATACCATCAGCTCGATGTTGTAACGAAAGTGATTGCAGATGTTAAGGCCAATGGCTCAGGCAAAAATTACTTGATCCAGCACTCCGCAGGTTCTGGCAAATCAAACTCCATTGCTTGGACCTGTTATCGCCTTGCCTCCTTACACGATGAGTACAATCACAACATTTTCACCTCGGTGATCGTCGTCACAGATCGTCGTGTTTTGGATAAACAATTGCAAGATACCATCAGCTCGTTTGACCATACATTCGGATTGATTGAGACGATTGGTGATGGCAAGTCATCAAAAGACTTGCGAGATGCGATCAACGCAGGTAAAAAAATAATCGTAACGACACTGCAAAAGTTTCCTGTTATCTTTGAGGAAGTTGAGAACACAAAAGGCAAGCGATTTGCAGTGATTGTCGATGAGGCCCATTCATCTCAGACGGGGTCTTCTGCTCAGAAGCTCAAGACCGCGCTTGCTGACAATGAAGAAGCATTGAAGGAATATGCAGAATTTGAAGGAAAAGTCGAAGCGAGCGAAGAAGATTTCGAAGACAAGTTGGTGAAAGAACTCGTTTCTCACGGCAAGCATAAGAACTTGTCGTTCTTCGCATTTACTGCGACCCCAAAACAAAAGACTTTGGAGATGTTTGGAGAGATGTCCGCTGATGGGACATTCCATCCGTATCATATTTATTCGATGAAGCAAGCCATCGAGGAAGGATTCATTCACGATGTGTTGGCGAACTACATGACGTACAAGATGTGCTTTAATATCGCCAAGAGTACACCGGACAACCCCGAACTTCCAGCGTCGCCAGCACGCGCGGCCATAAAACGATTTGAATCACTTCATCCGTACAACCTTGAGCAGAAGACTGCCATTATGGTTGAATACTTTAGAGACGTGACCAAGAAGAAAATCGGGGGTCATGCAAAAGCGATGGTCGTGACCGCTTCACGGCTGCATGCAGTGCGTTACTTCAAGGAGTTCAAAAAATACATCGATAAGAAGGGCTATGCCGATTTGGATGTGCTTGTTGCCTTTTCAGGCACCGTGAAGGATGGTGCTGAGGAATATACCGAGACTGGTCTTAATATCAAGCGAGACGGAAGCAAGGTGAGTGAAAAACAACTCCCCGAAACATTCCATGGTGAGGAGTTTCAAGTGCTCATTGTTGCCGAAAAGTACCAGACAGGATTTGATGAACCACTCCTTCACACGATGTTTGTAGATAAGCAGCTTTCTGGTGTAAAAGCGGTTCAGACACTTTCTAGGCTCAACAGGACGACCCGAGGCAAAGAAGATACATTTATCATGGACTTCGTCAACAAAGCGGATGAAATGAGAGAGGCATTTGCTCCGTATTTCAAGGCAACAGTCCTTGATGAGGAAGTCAATGTAAACCTAATTTACTCGACAAGAACACTCATACGTGAGTCCATGCTTTACAACAACGCAGATGTTGAGCACTTTAACAAAATTTACTACAAGAAGAGCCAGTCTGATACCGACCTTGGCAAGCTTACAAGTCTTTTTACGCCACTTTTGAGAAACTTCGAAGGGGGCGATGAAGAAGGAAAGTTCAAGTTCAAAAAAGCGGTTAAGAATTTCGTGAAATGGTATGCGTACATCACGCAAATCACCAGACTGTTTGATAAGGAACTCCAAAAAGAGTATAACTACTTGAAGTATTTGGCGAAAATGCTACCAGATAAGCCAACGGAGAAGATCGACCTTGATGATAAAATTAGATTGGAATACTATCGCTTGGACAAGACATTTGAAGGCGATATTCTACTGGAAACGCCGGGCGACTATGTCGTAATTGAGAGTCCGAAGAAAATTGACACGAACAAACCCAAAGACCCCAATGACGAGTTGCTCGAAGTCATCATTAAACACATCAACGAGCGGTTTGGTGGGATTTTTACGGATGGCGATAAGGTTATTGTGGAGACAATATTCTCTAAGGTGCTTCAAAACGAGCAGAAAATCAAGAAATATGCAAAGAAAGATAATCCAGAGGTATTCAATAGCAAGTTTGACAAGATATTTGAGGACATTGCCCACGAGTGTTACACGGAACAAATGGATGCATTTAAGAAACTGTTCGAGGATAAAGCATTTTATTCAGCAATCATGTCGGAAATTGCAAAAGAAGCATATCGCGGTTTTAGAAACATATAGGGATACTAAACACTGTATGAATACAAGAATCTTATTGGTTAAAAAGCACAGTGATTTCTTGTAAAATGGGGTTCTTGGTATGGACGTTTTTAATCAGTGTTTAGTATGAATTAAAATGGCTGAGAGATGTCTCAGCCGTTTTTTGTGGGAAAATGGAGTTGAAACATATTGGAAATAGTCGCCGTATTTGCCAAATGAAAAGCACACCAAATGATCGCTGAACAGTGTGTCGTTTTGTAAACAAGCGCATTTTTATCCGTAGGATGCGCTTTTTTGCGGTGTCCTTTAGACGAGATAAATCGCCATACCTCCTGATGTCCCCCCCAAAAAAGACAGCACCGCTTCTCCTGCATAACCGAGTAGGGCAAGCATACACATAAAGAGTATACACGGGCAATCCATCGGACGCTTGTGTAAGGACGAATGAACCGTACAGGGAGCAGGGGGCGGAGGCGATGTGGCAAGACGTCGAGGCGATTTTGCCACACGCATGGCGCACGGTGTTGCAAGCGTTGCCCCGCGTGGTGTACGCAAACGTAGAAGAAATTCGGTTGCGTCTGGGGCGACCATTGGAAATCGTGTATGGTGCGACGTACGGATACGTCACGCCCGGTGGGACGGTGACGATGCACCCGCATGAGGGGGTCGTCGTGACCAAAGCGGACATGCACAAGTGGTTGGAGCGACTGGCGGACTATTCGTTTTATACGGTGGAAGAAGAAATGCGCGCCGGCTATTTGACGATGCCTCAGGGACACCGTGTCGGATTGGTCGGACAAGTCACGCTCGAACACGGACGTGTGCGTACGTTCAAACACATCGCGGGGTGCAACATTCGTCTAGCACGACACATTCCCAGCAACATCGCCCCCTTGTTGCCGCTGTTGCAAGAGGAGATGGGATATGTGCACACGCTGATCGTCTCCCCACCGCAATACGGCAAAACGACGTTGCTCCGTGAGCTGGCGCGTACAGTGGCCTCCCCGTGTGTTGATGCCACGTGGCGTAAGGAAAAGCGCACCGTGAAAGTGGGGATTGTCGATGAACGAAGCGAACTCGCCGCATGTATCGAAGGCATCCCTACACGTGACGTGGGAACGCGTACCGACGTGTTGGATCGCTGTCCCAAAGCACAAGGGATGATGATGCTCATTCGTACGATGTCCCCTGACGTCTTGATGGTCGATGAAATCGGGGACGCACACGATGCGGCAGCCGTAGCGGAAGCGATGCATGCGGGGGTGACAGTCATGGCGAGTGCGCACGGGCGGGACGTCGCAGATGTGCAACGGCGTGTTCCCTTGCGCCCCTTATTTTCCCCCTCTTCCTTTCAACGGTTTATCGTGCTCCAAAAAGAAGCGGATGCACAACGCATGGTCCGCATTTTTGACGCAACGCAGACGTTGTTGGGGACGATGCGACTGCTGCCTACGCTGGGGATGAACGATGGTTAAACTACTTGGATTGGCCTGCCTATTCATTGCGGTCATGCGGTGTGGCTGGTTGTTCGGTGAGCGTGTCGCCCAACGCCCGCGCCAAGTCGCTGGGTTGATCCAAGCGTTGACGACGCTCGAAACAGAAATCGCCTACGGTCTCGTGCCACTCCCGCAGGCGTTCGCCCGTGTGGCCTCTGTTGTGCAAGATCCCATTTCCACGTTGTTTGCTGCAGTGCACCTGCGTCTGACGACATGGCAGAGCGAATGTACCGCGAGTGAACGGTTTGTCCAAGCGATGAACGACCACTGGGCACGAACGGCACTGTTGGATTCCACAAAACAAACGTTGCTTTCTTTAGCCCCGATGCTCGGGCTGACCGATCGGCACGACCAAAGCAAACACATTCGGTTGGTACTTGCGAAACTGACTGCCGAAGAAGCTGCTTTGCGCGAACAGCAACAGCGGTACGAATCGTTATATAAACGATTGGGCTTTTTAACGGCTATTTTACTCGTCATCGTCTTGTATTGAGGGTGGCTCCCACCGAGGACGGTGTTTGGATGAACGAAGATTTGCAATCGTTGTTTCAAATGGCGGCTGTGGGGATTATCGTGGCGATGATTCATACCGTATTGAAGCAAATGGACAAAGAAGACTATGCCCACTGGGTCACGCTCATCGGGTTCATCATCGTGTTATTTATGGTCATTCGCAAGCTAAACGCCCTGTTTCAAGAAATTAAGACGATCTTTTGGATGTCCTAGGCGGTGAAGCGATGGCACTGATCCAAATTGTCGGGTTTGCCTTGGTCGTGACGGGACTTGTCCTTGTCGTACGGGAAAACCATGCTTCGATCGCTTTTTTAATGACATTGTTTGCAGGGGTCGTGTTGTTGTTGTTCGCCGTTGACCCCATCGTGCGTGTGTTGGCGATGGTCGAATCGCTCGCAAAAAAATCCGAAGTCAATCTCGTATATTTTCAAACGATTGTCAAAATGATCGGCATTGCGTATGTGGCAGAGTTTGGCGCACAAATGATTCGTGATGCACAGCTCGACGCACTCGCGAGCAAAGTCGAGCTCATCGGCAAACTGCTGCTCATGGTGCTCGCCTTGCCCATTTTCCAAGCGATTATTGAAACGGTCATGCAGGTGTTGCCGTTGTAGCGGTGACGCGGTGTGTGTTGCCCGTTTGGTGAAGAGGAGGCGTTGTTTGTGTCTCCTGCGCCATTGCCGTCCCCAGATGTCCCGACGACAGACGCATGGAATACGTTGCAGCAACAACAAGAAGCCCCCGTGGCACAGTTACAAAGTGTATGGGAGCAACTCACAAAAACGTATGGAGATCATTTGGTTGATCCGTTGCCTACGTTTGAACAGCTTCGTGCATCGTATACGGGACTCGGTACGCCTGCTTTGGGGATTTCTGCGGTATTCAAAGGCATGTTGTCCTTTTTATTCGAAGAAGTGCTCGTCAGCGGTCATTTGCTCATGCAACTCATGATGTTGTCCATCTTGTGTATGGTGCTCCATACGATCCAAAGTGCATTCGAACGGACAGTCGTCAGTAAAACGGCGTTTTCTTTGTCGTATTTGGTCGTGGTCGTGTTGGGATTGCAAAGTTTTACGTATGCGGTGACCTTGGCAAAAACGGCGATCGACACGATGGTGCATGTGATGTTTGCGATGGTCCCGTTGTTGTTTTCGATGTTGCTGGCGTTAGGCAACGCCATGAGTGCGTCTTTGTTGCATCCGACGGTCATTTTTGCGGTATATATGGTGAGTACTGTCGTGCAACGCTTTATTTTTCCCGCGTTTTTATATGCGACGGCGTTGCACCTGATCTCGACGATGACCGATAAATTTTCCCTGCGTCGCTTGGCGTCATGGATTCAAAATGCGGCCCTCGCCACACTCATGGTCGTGTTGTCTATTTTCCTCGGTGTCATCTCCGTGCAAAGTGTCGCTGGCGGTGTGAGTGACGGCGTTGCGCTAAAAACCGTGAAAGTCGTTGCCGGAAATTTTATTCCGATCGTAGGACGCATTTTGTCTGAGTCGACAGACACCATCCTCAGTGCTTCGTTGCTTATGAAACAAGGAATTGGCCTTGTTGGGGTGCTCATTGTCGTGTTGACGTGTGCGTTTCCTGCGCTAAAAATTGCCGTCATTGCCGTGTTATACCGTCTTGCAGGGGCGTTGTTGCAACCGCTCGGGGACAATCCCGTGACGGACGGACTGCGTGCGATGAGTACCGGATTGTTTTATGTGTTCGCAGCACTCAGTGGGGTAGGGCTGATGTGTTTCATGGCGATTACGTTCGTCGTGGCCGCGAGTCATGTGAGCATGATGGTGCGGTAACCGATTTTATTTGTATAAAAGGGAGGGGGTGGGATGTGGAGGCGTTCGTTACCGCACTGCGTCAGCTCATGCTCACCGTTTTGTTTGCTTCCTTTGTTCATTTGTTATTGCCACAGACGGCGCTACGCCGATACGTGCGCTTGGTGTTGGCACTCGTGATCGTGTCGATCGTCCTCACCCCCATCGTGCAAGCATTCCGTCGGGAGGATTCCACCGCACTGCATGCGCTACAACAAGAAGTCACCGCAGCGATCACCACGCATGTGCCGACTGAAGCACCCCCACAATTGCAACAGACGGGCGATGCGATGAAACAACACCTTGCACGACGGGCAAGGGAACAGGCCACACAGCAGTTGGAGCAAGCGATCGTTTCCCAATTGCGCACACAGTGGCATTTTTTGGAGGCAACAGCAGAAGTGACGCTCCCATCTTCCCCAAACGCAGGGGATTCCTTGGATGTACGTCTCGATTTGGGCACACAAACCCCCACGCAAGAGGCGCCCTCACGCACGGAAACGGACATGTCATCTTTTGTATTCGAACCGCTCGAAATCGCCCCGATCGGGATGGATACGGCACAGCCGTCGTCGCATGAGGTGTCCCAGCAGACGGTGATCCCTCCTGCAGCATGGACTGCGGTGCACCATCGCATTGCACAGTGGCTTTTGCAAACGTGGGGCATCGTACCCACAGCGGTTTCCTTTGTGCAACAGGAGGGACGGTAGGATGGAGCGGATACGCCAGTGGCTGTTGCGCCAAGTCAAAATCAAGGATGGCTCTCCCGAAAAAAAAACATGGCGGACGTTGTTTATGCTCACGGGTGCGGGGGTACTTCTGTTGATCACGCACGCCATTTTTTTGGCCCCCCCGCCGATGCAGACGGCTTCCCCGCTGTCTTCTGTCCCAACGGCGATACGTGGCGGTGGCGCAACAGACAAGGCGGTGTTTTCCCAGTCCCCGCAGGCACCCTCTACGGATCCTACACCAGAAACGCAGTTTTCATCGATTGAACGCGCCTACGAAAAAGACATTCGACGCATGGTGGAACAAATCGTTGGGGTGGGCATCGCCGACGTACTCGTCACCGTAGAAACGACTGCGCAAGTACATACCGACCGCAACACGTCCCGTACCCAACAAACGACACAAGAACGGGGAAAAGATGGAGCAACGCGGCACATTGCCCAGTCGTCTCGCACGGAACAAACGGTCGTCCAACCGCAGGCAGGAGGAGGGCAAATGCCAGTTGTGCAACAGCTCGTCCGTCCACAAATTCGTGGCGTATTGATCGTCGCCGAAGGCGTGGAACACAAAGCAGTACAAAAACTCGTGCACGACGCCCTCGCACGCGGGTTGGGCATTCCTGCACACCGTATCGCCATCATCCCTGCAAAGCGAAGCGAATAAGCCGTCGGTGTTGCGCATACAGTCAAGAAGCACGTGTTTTGCATGTGGGGGATGCATTTTTCAGCAGGATTGCAAGGGAATGTGCATGCTCCTCGATGAGGGGACGCACGTGCGGATTTCATACTCAGGAGGAATTATGCCATGAATACCAAAAAACAGACGGTGTGGCTCATGACAATGCTCGGGTTAATGGTCGTCTTGTCGGCGTATTACTTGTTTACCGAAGATGTCCAAAACGTCCCGTTGGCGTTTACGCCCCCGACGAATACGGACACGATCGTGACGCCTGAGCAAGCGACCGCAACCCCGCCCCAAACGCCTGCTACTGCCCCATCGGACCTTGCGGAAACGACAAAAGACACCGCGTCCCCCGCACCAGAGACACAAAAAACAGCCGTCGATGCGACCACCTCTGCCCCTTTGAATACAGAAACACACACGCCCAAAGACGATGCAACCGTCTTGGAACAAGTGATGACGGATCCACAAGGGGAAGATGCCCTCACGGTCATGCAAATGACCCGCAGCAGTCAAATTTCGCAACAGCTCGAACAACTCACCGCCCAAATGACCGATGCCCAAGCGAGCGATGCCGACATCGCCAAAGCGTCTGCACAACACGATGCGCTCATGGATCGGGAGTCCAAAGTCATCGCATTTGAAGAATCGCTGCTCCAAGCGTACGAAAACGTCGTCGTAACCCATGAGGAAAAACAAGACCAGTATACGATTCACGTCAACGCCCCGTCCTTCTCCCAAACGCAAGCGGCCAATCTGATCACTGCCGCCTTAGAACAATTGCAAATTTCCCCCAATCAAGTGGCGGTAAAATGGGTCAAATAATACGCATACCCGGGCCATCGTTTCGAGCGGGATGACTTTTTCGTGATCTTTCCATTTTAGGTGAGTATGGTATAATATGGAGCGATTGCATGCGGAGAAGTCCGTGATAAAGGAGCGAATAACCCCCCCAATGTATACGTTATCTGAAATGAAAGAACTCATGAAACTCATCGATCGCTCGTCGATCCAGCACGTCGAAATTGAAAACGAACACGGCAAAATTAGCATTCGCAAGGCGGAACAGCCCGTGCGGAAAGCCGATGTCGACACGCCGGTGCCTGCTCCTGCTGCCGTTGTGGTGCCCCCGCTTCCCCCACAGGGGGGACTGCCTGCGCCTGCCCCCGCAGCACACCAAGGGAGTGTGGATGGGGCAACGCACGTGATCGTATCGCCGATGGTCGGTACGTTTTATGCCGCCGCTGCACCGGATGCTCCTCCTTTTTTGCGTGTTGGAGATACGGTACAACCAAAGACGGTCGTCTGCATTATCGAGGCGATGAAGCTGATGAACGAGATCGAGGCAGAAACCACGGGACGTGTCGTCGAAGTGTTGGTGACCAACGGACAGTTGGTCGAATTTGGACAGCCGTTGTTTCGGCTGGACGTATCTTGATCGCCACGGAGGATTTGGCAGATGACATTTAAAAAAGTGCTTGTCGCCAACCGTGGCGAAATCGCGGTACGGATCATTCGTGCGTTGCGCGAAATGGGGATCGGCTCTGTTGCGGTGTATTCAGAGGCGGATCGCCAAGCGTTGCACGTGCGTTTGGCAGACGAAGCGTATTGCGTGGGGCCTGCGCCCTCCCGGGACAGTTACTTGCATCTCGCAAACTTGATGAGTGTAGCGACCTTGACTGGCGTAGATGCGATTCATCCCGGCTATGGGTTTTTAGCGGAGAACGCGGCGTTTGCCTCGATATGTCGGACGTGTAACATCGTGTTTATCGGGCCGTCTCCCGAAGCGATCACGCGCATGGGGGACAAGGCGATCGCCAAACAGACGATGGTCGATGCCGGAGTGCCTGTCATCCCGGGTTCACAAGGGTTGCTCACTTCTCCACAAGAAGCCACTGAGCTGGCGATGGACATCGGCTATCCGGTGGTGATTAAAGCGACCGCAGGAGGCGGAGGAAAGGGCATCCGCCTCGTGCACAATCCCGACCAAATGATGCAGCAGATGCGCGCGGCACAGCAAGAAGCCAAAGCTGCGTTTGGCAACGACGGCGTGTACATCGAAAAATATTTGACAGCGATGAAACACGTGGAAGTCCAGATTATGGCCGATCAATTCGGGAACGTGGTTCACCTGGGCGAACGGGACTGTTCGGTACAACGTCGTCGCCAAAAGCTCGTAGAAGAAGCGCCGAGCCCTGCGATTTCCACGGCGTTGCGCCAACGGATGGGGCAAGCCGCCGTACGCGCAGCGCAGGCGGTCGACTATACAGGGGCGGGGACGATCGAATTTTTGCTTGCACCAGACGAACAATTTTATTTCATGGAAATGAACACGCGCATCCAAGTCGAACATCCGGTCACAGAGATGGTCACCCAACGCGACATTATTCAAGAAATGATCATGGTTGCCCAGGGGAATCCGCTGAGTTTTTCACAAGAAGACATTCGCTTTTATGGCCATGCGATCGAATGTCGCCTCAATGCGGAAGATCCATTCAAACAGTTTATGCCGTCGCCAGGGACGATTTCGTTTTATTTGCCTGCGGGAGGCGCAAACGTGCGCGTAGACAGTGCGTGTTATACAGGCTATACGATTCCTCCGCACTATGACTCGATGGTCGCCAAACTCATCGTATGGGCACCCACACGACACGAAGCGATCGCCAAGATGAAACGCGCACTGCAAGAGTTTGCGATCGAAGGCGTGCATACGACGATTCCGTTTCATCTCAAGTTGCTCGACCATCCCCAGTTTTGTGCAGGGGACGTCAACATCCAATTTTTGGACAATACGGACGTATTTCAGACACCACAGGCATAACTAATTTTCACGTCCGATGCGATTCATTTTGGGATCATTTTTACCATTTTCAAGGAGGGATATGCAGATGGAACAAGGGAATTCAGCGTTAGAAAAAACACAAATCGGGACAATCCAAATCGCCCCCGAAGTCATCGAAGTAATCGCAGGATTGGCGACGATCGAAATCGATGGGGTTACGGGAATGAGTGGTGGGTTTGCCAGTGGGGTGTCTGAGTTGCTCGGACGCAAAAATTTATCCAAAGGGGTCAAGGTGAGTGTCCAAGGGTTAGAAGCAAAAGTCGATGTGTCGATCGTCATTGCTTATGGGCATGCGATTCCACACGTGGCATCCTTGATCCAACAACGCGTCAAACAAGCGATCGAGTCGATGACGGGGCTGACCGTGCAAGAAGTCAACGTTCACGTCGTCGATGTCCAATTTGTATCGCCCCCAAAAGAGCAGTCCGAGGAAGAAGCGATCGCATTGACACGCCCGATGCTCTAAATTGGTGTGGTTCGCCCTCGCGAGAGAGGGCGGACATGCCGCTTTTTTGTTTTTTTATGTCAGATGTATTGTATACGTTGCATCAGAATGGCAGAGGTTGAGAAAATAGGGTGAGGGGAGGCGACTGTCGTGGGACAGGGGGTGTGGGAGCGAGGGATGAACGTCTTGTGGCGGCTGCTCGGGGCGTTGTTTGCGTTGGTCATCGTGGCGATGGCGACGGTGGCTGTAGCCTTGACTGTGTCGCGCATTGAGCTTTCGTATTGGGTTGCATGGCTGGAACGGGTACGCGGAGACGATGCTTGGGTCGTTCGGATCGGGAGTGCACTCGTCGTGTTGCTGGCATGCGTATATTTCGCCAAGGTGACGCGTCGACGCAAAGAGCCTGTGATCGAAGGCA
>JAULZZ010000007.1:0-9222 GCA_032117095.1 Paenibacillus sp. | reverse complement strand
GTGCACGACCCGTTGACACCAACGTCCCGCCGGTATGGTCCCCCTGCCAAACATACAGTGGATTTACCAAATACTGTCCCTCCTCCACACGCACGACTTCACAAATTTCCGTCACTTTGCGTCGATGGTCCGCAGTTCGAGACAAATGGATGACAATATGGAGGGCCGAAGCAATGTGTTGTTGGATCGCATAAAGGGGCAACTCGCTCCCGATACACATCATCGTTTCTAACCGCCGCAGCATGTCCAGCACCGAATTGGCGTGTCCTGTGGACAGCGACCCTTCGTGGCCGGTGTTCATCGCTTGCAGCATGTCCAACGCCTCGTTGCCTCGCACTTCCCCCACGACAATCCGATCGGGGCGCATGCGTAAGGCGGCACGTAGCAGTTGGCGCATCGTCAATGCTCCTTTTCCTTCGGCATTGGGAGGGCGGGTTTCTAAGATGACAACGTTGGTGAGGTGTCGCAGTTGCAATTCGGCCGCATCTTCGATCGTAATCACGCGTTCATGTGATCCGATACTTTGCGCCAAGACATTGAGGAAGGTTGTCTTCCCTGAGCCCGTCCCGCCAGAGACGAAAATGTTGTACTTGGACTTCACGAGCTGTGTGCACAACGCCGCTGCGTCGGCACATAGTGCGCCTTTTGCGATCAGATGTTCCATCGTCCACGGGTGGGCAGGAAATTTACGGATGGTCATAATCGGACCATTGAGGGCGATCGGCTGCAATACGGCATGTACACGGGAACCATCTGGCAGGCGCGCATCGACCAGCGGATGTGCTTCGTTGATCGAGCGGTTGACTTGGGCCACGATGCGTTGGATGAGATGTTCTACCCGACCATGATTTTCAAACGTGGCGTCATACCGATGCATTTCACCGTGTCGCTCAAAAAAAATGTGTTCTGGCCCATTGACCATGATCTCCGTCACTTCGTCATCGGCAATCAACGGGGCGATCGCATCGAATCCACGAAAATACGCCATCAGATAGTTGGCAACGTACACGCGTTCTAGCGAGCTCCACCGTTGGGCTTGTGCCTGTGGGGCCATGAGACGCTCCACTGCGGCGAGAAATTGTTCATCGGTGCATGAGGTGGAAAAATCTACTTCCTGGCGAATGCGCGCTTTTAACTGCTCCATCGTGCTTGTGGTGATCCGTGAATCCATCGCTGACGCACCTCCTCGACGACCGATTGCAGTGCATGAGAAAAGAGCGGATCGTCGTACGTATGCTGAAATTTCCATTCGGGCACGTACGGCAAACTGTACGGTTGTGCATCGGGAAGTTGTGAAATGCACTTGTTCCGTACATGTAGCATTTTGATAGCCAATCCATCGTCTGGGGAAAAACCGGGCCATTCCTCCATCCATCGGTGCAAATGGGCTTGTGCATCTGCATCGGCACCAGTCACGGCGATCAACACATCCGCACGTCCCCACGTGGTCTCTGCAAGCGCACTCCATCCCGCCCCTGCATCCACGTACACGACAGAACACGGCAGGGAACCGACTCGATCGAACGTTGTGGCAACCGCATCTTTGTCCATTGTGGCCCATTCATAGAGGGACGTATCGGCTGTAAAGCGATGAAGACGCGCACCCAAACTACCATTTTCCTGTACGTCCGTGCCTTGTGCGGCAACGGTGGATTTTCCTTGACGCCATGCATACAGCCACTCACTCAGATTGTGCGATACGCTGTCGACACGCAACGACTCTTCCTTCCACTCGCGACGCATCAAAAACGTATGTGCGCCCCCCCGCACACTCCATTCCGCCAATCGTGTGGTGATCGTCGTCGTCCCCACCCCGCCACACGTGGACCACACCCCGACGACATACGGTCTCGTCCGTTTTCCTCCGTGTGCTGCACAGAGACGAAACCACGTGTTCATCACTTCTGGCATCGGCGTGTACTTCCATACATACGTCCAGGACACGGGGCATGCGGGGGGATGTGCACTGCATACGACGACAGGAACACATAACGTGGCAATATACGCCATGTCCTCCGCACGCAACCCCTCCTGCACGACCAACACGTCAATGCCCCCTTGCACGTACGTTTTTACCGCATCTGCACAGTGACAGACGATGCACGTAAACTGCTTGCGCCACTCGCTCTCACGGACATAACTCGCTACCCCGTGTGCATACTCCTCCGCTGCATCCCACAATACGATGCGCCATGACATCGGACTTCCCTCCTTTTTTCCGTGCATATCGCTAGAAAAGCGAAAAAACGACACAAAAGCACCGCAAGACTACATTGTCTACGGTGCTTCCGTATCGCTTAACGCATATGCTGTATATCATACCCGATATCCCCTGCCATTGCAAGTCGCGATGAAAAGATGGCAGGCAATCACGGAACACGTATATTTTTACTGTTTTGCAGTCTTTTTTCAGCCAAACTACCCAACCTTTAGGGCACCTCTATAAAGTGCATTCTACTCATAAACATACGAAAAAATGCGCATGTTTACGGACAGATGATTTTTTACAAATTGGTTTATAGAAGTGCCGTATACTAATCGATTAATGAAAAAATACAACCAGAGGTATGCATTTTATAATAAATAAAAATATGGATTAAAATCATTATTCATATCTTATAAATATAGTATAAAAAACGAAGAGGTATGATCTATACTAATACTAAACACGGTTTGAATGCAGGAATCCTATTGGTTAAAAATTACTGTGCTTTCTCGCAAAAGGGAAGCCCTTTGCATCGATGTTTTTAATCCGTGTTTCGCATTACCTCCGCGCATACGACGCAACCCATCGCTGGATCAGGGGAGTCACGACGCGCAATATCGTCTTTTTTGCAACACGTGATCGTGGCAACACGTGCCCCGACCACTGCGCTGTCAACCCGTCTTCATAGTCCATCTCGGGCATGCGTACGTCTACTTCGTTGGGGAACATCGCATGAAAATGGGGTACTGCTATCCGTCGAGGCAGCCGATTTGCGACCCAAAAAACACGTTTTTTTATGGCATGCAGCCGTTGCCATCGACAAATTGCAGACGGTTTTTCCAACTGACGCACATCGGGGGAAACGACCGCCACGACCCCATCGACCATAGTACACCAAGAATCACACACATCCGGCGACCATGCCCCACCTGCATCGAGGATGATCCAAGAGGGAGAACCGCCCTGTTCTTCGTGATGCATACGTGTGCACCAAGCCGATCGTGCAGGATGGGATTTCGTTGCCTGTTCCGCTAGACAAACGTATGTTGCTTGTTGTTTGGCTTGATGCAGTGCATACACCACACTGTGTGCGATGACCGTAGCTCCTGCGCCAGAAAACACACCACAGACGACCAAAATAAAGGAATGTTGTGATCGTGTAGCCGCATGTGTTCCTTGGACAAACGTCTGCACATCGGAGAACACCTCGTCCGTATCGGACGTGCAGGACGGCAAAAAATAGGAACCCACAGAGGGGGAGTGGGTTGCCAAAAGCCGTTCAAATTGCTGTTGCACGCACCGTACGTCCCCAATCCGTTGCGCCATCTCGGGGTGCAACATATGTGTAAGCGTCTCGCACAGCGATGCGGGCACATCCGTAATATGCGTTGACACCTTCCCTTGGGTGAGTGGATAATACCGACCCCCACTAAGTACAAAAAATAACACACATCCTAACGCATAAATGTCTGTACGCGCATCGGTTTGCGCATGTGCACGCAATTCGGGAGAAGCAAATCCGATCGACCCCATGTGGACTGTGTCGTGCATATGCCCTGCTTTGTGCGTACGTGCAATCCCAAAATCGATCAAATGTATACGATCATGCACATCGATCAGAATGTGTGAAGGTTTTAAATCCCGAAAGACAATCATCGGATTTTGTGCATGCAAATAAGCCAACACCGCACACACATCGATCGCATAGCGTACCGCACACTGCCACGACATCCGATGTGCTTCACGCGCCGAACGCCCCAATAATGATTGCCCTTGAATATAATCCATCACCAAGCACATCCCCCCCTCATATGCAAAAGCATCCACGAGTCGGGGGATCGCCTGATGACGCAAAGAAAGGAGAAGCTTGGCTTCTTGCATCGCAACCGTCGCATTTTGCTGCCATTTCATCGCCCACAGCGCACCGTGTAATCGTTGATCTTTCACCGCATACACAACCCCCATACCCCCTTCTCCTACACGTCCGCATACTGCATACCGTTGTGCTACGACCCCCCCCACTTCTAAAGAAATCATCTGTACTCCTCCCCCTGCGCCCCGTGTGGGCACTGTCTCTTTGCTTCATTTTTTGGACAACAAAAAAACACACTCAACAGACCTTGTGCTTGGTCATGAAAAGTGTGCTTCACTCTCATTGATGGAAATACCGTGTGGCATTGTACAAGAAGCGTATGTATGCGCCCATTGGGAAAAGGAATGAATCCTTATCGCCCATTGCCCCACCCATTCCAGCACGCAATTACTTTGCAACTGTCACCGGTACGGATGGCGCAACCGATTTCGGTCGAATGGTCGCCTCCAAATATGCTTTTCCTAACGGAGTAATTTTGGCGATGTAATGATCTGGAGACGTTTGTTTGAAGTATACGTACTTTTTTTCTGCTAAATACTCCAATGCGAAAAACTTCTCTGGGTCTTCCGTCTCGACATTCACAGAAATCATCATTCTCTTCTTACCTTCATCCAAAACACGATGTAAATCTGCCAGCACACCCAATCGAATCGCTGTTCTCTTCGAACTCATCGTCGTTCTTCTCCTTTCTCCCACTAAATTTTTCTTGCATGTTCTGACATTGTCTCAAAAAGCGGTCGTTTTTTCGTACAGACATTTCTTTGTTGATATTTTTTCCCTTTATTTTACACCTATCATAAAACATTTGTCAACTTCACGTTAAAAGAATATTGCACAAACATTTTTCAGTCCACATCTTTTTGAAAAAAGGGCATCGCTATCCCCCCCAAAGAAAACAAAAAACGGTTTCGTCGAGGCGATAAGAAGTAGCCTTTCCGCTAGGAAATATGGTTTGAAATCGAGTTTCGTATCATGGTACACTAAACAAATAATGCATGCAAAGGCCCCCTATAAACCAATTTGTAAAAAATCATTTTCCCGTAAAAAAAGCATTTTTCGGCTATGTTTATGGATAGAATGCACTTTATAGAGATGCCCTTGAGAGGAGCGCACTGATGAGTTCACCCCATGATGTTTTTGGTTTTCGCTGGAACACTACGCACCCTTACACGGCGTTGCCTTCCATTTTTTTCACCGCTGTTTCTCCAACCCCCGTACCCGCTCCACACCTCGTTATCCTAAACGCACCACTCGCAACCACGTTGGGGTTATCCGCAGACGCATTAAAACAAAATGGGGCGTTGCGCTTCGCCGGCAATGACATTCCTCCTGCGGTGACGCCGATCGCACAAGCGTATGCGGGACATCAGTTCGGTCATCTGAACATGCTCGGCGACGGGCGTGCGATTTTGTTGGGGGAACACGTTACTCCAGAAGGCGATGTCATCGACATGCAGCTCAAAGGGAGCGGACGAACCCCGTACTCACGCGGGGGGGATGGGCGTGCGGCATTGGGACCGATGTTGCGGGAATATCTCCTCAGTGAAGCGATGCATGCGCTCCGCATACCGACGACACGGAGTCTCGCAGTCGTGACAACGGGGGACACCATCTTCCGCCATACTGCACAACCCGGTGCCATTTTAACACGGACGGCGTCGAGTCACCTCCGCGTCGGCACGTTCCAGTGGGCATCCCAATGGGGGTCACCGGACGCTGTGCGCGCATTAGCGGAATATACAATACAACGCCATTTTCCAATGTATTGTAACCATGCGCATCGTTTTTTGCATCTGCTCGATGCCGTTATTGCACGCCAAGCGTACTTGATCGCACAGTGGCAACTCGTCGGATTTATTCACGGCGTCATGAACACAGACAACATGACAATCAGTGGCGAAACGATCGATTATGGTCCGTGTGCATTCTTGGATACGTACGATCCCAATGCCGTATTTAGCGCCATCGATACGTATGGACGGTATGCGTACGGCAACCAGCCGACGATCGGCGTATGGAACATCGCACGGTTTGCGGAAACGTTGTTGCCCCTGTTGCACGCACAGCGTGCCCAAGCCATCCCGATAGCTGAACGGGCAATCACCCAATTTTCCGTATTGTTTCGGCAACATTGGTTGACGGGCATGTGTAAAAAAATCGGATTGTGTTCTCCCCAAGCAGACGATGAAAGCCTCATCTACGACCTGCTTCGCATCATGCAACACACCCAAGCAGACTATACCTTGACGTTTCGGGCACTGGCAAACGAAACATGGGAACATCTGCCAGTGGTCGATCACCCGCCCATGACCCATTGGATACAACGCTGGAAAAAAAGAATACAAGCGCAAGACGAACCGTTCGAAACCGTACAAGCACGCATGAAACAAGCAAACCCCGCTGTCATCCCGCGAAACGGTCACGTCGAATTCGTATTGGCTGCTGCTACACAATGTGGTGATTTACAGCCTTTTGAGGAATTTTTACATCTCCTGACTCGTCCCTTTGACGAGCCGCCCCCAAAAAACCGCTTTGCCACTTTACCGCCCCCCTTGCCTGCCGCATACCGCACGCATTGTGGTACGTGATACTAAACCCTGATTGAATACAGGAATCCTATTGGTTAAAAAGCGCAGTGATTTGTTGTGAAATGGGGCCCTTGGTATGGACATTTTTAATCAGTGTTTATACTAATTCCAAACTAAAACATCGATAAAATTCCAGCCTTTCCCTGTAATACTTTTGATCGTGTATCCCGCTGGTAACCGATTTCTTTGCCAACATTTCCACATCATCGGCGTTATATCCTGTCAACGTGACGATTTCTTTGTTCTTCTTTCCCACGCCACCGTATGCGACTACTTCTAACCGTTTGTATGCGTTCACATTTTTCTTCGTTTTTGCATTTCTCTTCTCAGCGCTATCGCATATTCTTTGTATCACACGCACATTATTTTATCGATATATTTGTTTGGAATTAGTATTAGTATGAGTATGAGCATCGCTAGCACACAACAAAAAACACCCTATGGAAGTAGGGTGTTTTTTTCTATGGTACGCATCTTTTATTGAAAACGTTATCCCAAAGGCTACTTTTTGTGGGAAAGCAAAAGGCGTTTCATTCCTTAGGATCGCTGTATTGAAATGCGGATACTATTGTGCGTACGCCGGCTTATGGTGTATCAGGCGCAGATGAAGCGACGTGTGTATCGGGCGTGTGCAACTGTTCGATCTGCTTGGTGTCAGGATGGACATACGTAATCGTATACTGATGTGTTTTGAGATTTGCATGCAACGTAGTGGCATATTCCTCTTTGGTCCACGTGAGGTGCAACGTGGCGACGTCGTCACTCGGATGAATCGTCAATGTGCCGTCAAAAGCAGGGTACGTATTGCGAAACTTCATCAGATGAATCAGTCGGTGTAGCACAGGACGTTGTACCTCCTGTTCTACTTCTTCTTTGGTGTAATAATGGCGGTTGATGTTGCGACCGACTTTTGTTTGTTCGAGCAATGCAATGTCGTTCTTGCCTGCGAGCAAACCGACATAATATACTTGGGGGATGCCGGGAGTGAAAAATTGGATTGCCCGTGCGAGGACGTATGCATCGTCATTGTCGCCTAAGGCAGAATAATACGTGCAGTTGAGCTGATAAATGTCCAAGTTGTTGTACGCCATCGTGTTGTACACTTTTTTTACGTTTGCGCCTTTGGAAAACAAGTTTTCCTTGGTTTCATCAATTTCTTCTGGCGTAAGTAAATCAACCACGTCCACGACACCAATGCCATCGTGTGTATCGAGTGTCGTAAACTGTCGCCGCGGACAAATGCGCAACCAATGAATGAGGCGTTCACTTTTTCCGCTGTACAGCGCATGCAACACAAGCATCGGCAATGCAAAGTCATATACCCAGTATCCTCTGTCCGCCAATTTGAGCTGGATGCCATAATGCTCATGAATTTCTGGCAACAACGCAACGCCGTGAGGGTCCAGAATTCCCTTAATCTCTTCTAGCATCTCCCATGTGTCTGGTTCTAAGAAAAAGCAGTTTGTGCCGACACGCTTGGTCGCATAAGCAAAGGCGTCTAACCGGATGACCGTCGCCCCTTTTTCACATAAAAACTGTAAGTTTTCTTTGACAAATCGTTTCGTCGTCTCCGTATACAAGTTGAGGTCTACTTGCTCTTCATCAAAAGTGCACCATATTTTCTCGGTCGTGCCATCGGCAAATGTCACGTCAATGTAGGGGGCTCTCGGCTTGCGCTTATAGATGAGATCAATGTCTGCGGCTGTCGGCTCCCCTTGTGGCCAAAACTTCTTATAATCAATAAACAAATCTGCATATGGAGATTTTTCTTTGTTTTGTTGGAAATCCTTAAAATATGCGGAACTCTGGGAGATGTGGTTGATCATAAAATCGTACATCATGTCAAAGTTTTCGCCAATTTTCTGCACATCATTCCAGTCTCCAAAGGCAGGGTCGACTTCTTGATACGTCAGGGGGGCAAATCCACGATCCGCAGAAGAAGGATAAAAGGGAAGCAAATGTACGCCCCCTAAAGCGTCCTTAAAGTACTTTTCTAACAACGCCTGTGTTTCCTGCAAATTGGCTCCCATGCTGTCCGCATACGTAATCAACATAATCTTATTTTGTATTGTCAGCTCAATCGTCTCCTTTGTCTTCCATCATCTCATGACAACAGAAATTGCGCACAGATGGCGTAGATAGTCATGCCCTCATCATACGGGTGTGGTTCCTCTCCTTCATGCAAGGTTTGGGAAATGCATCTGCCACATCACAATACGATAACTTGCTCTGGCACATCCCCCGTGTCCCCTTGAAATTATAGTATCTTCCTAGGAATGCTGTCAAGCGAACGCCAAAAATCTTCACACCCTGCACCTGCAAAACAGCGTCCCGCTGACGGTGTATTCCGACGCTAATACTTAACACGGTTTGAACACAGCTATCTTACAGGTTAAAAATCCCTTTTTTTCATAAAATATAGCGCTATCCCTATATGTCACAATGGTTGTCGTTGGAAGAAAAAGAGGTTATAGTAGTACCAACAGACACTAGGAGTGAGCGCAGATGACGAGGTATAGTGAGGAAATAAAGCGTGAAATGATGGAACGAATGGT
>JAULZZ010000006.1:0-50322 GCA_032117095.1 Paenibacillus sp. | reverse complement strand
ATTTTTCTGTGACGCAAGGGGTGCATCGCGTGACCACACAGTGGGGCAACAGCATGCGAGATCCCCATACGGGCATGTTCACGCCTTATGCCATGGACCCGTTGTACCGCCGCTGGACATCCGAAGGAGCAGCCGTATGGTTTGGGATGCATGACACCGCAGGGGCGGTACGGCAGACGTTGCCGCCGACAGCGCTACCGACCACGTTATTGGCGAAAAAAATGGCGCGCGCAGCCGTATCATGGCCCCGAGGCATTCGGGGAACCGCGACGTTTTCTACCCACGGCTTGTGGAGTACGGTGGACGTACACGGCACGATGCAACAACGATTTCCGTTCATTTTGGGGTGGCATCCGGCGCGTGCGCAACAACAACGGTCACAAAAAACGATCCTCGATCCGACAGAATGGATTCGCTACGTGTCTTGGGTGAGCCATGTCGTGGAAATCATGCCGTGGGCGACGTTTGCAGCACAGCTCCGGGAGAAAATTCGTCCGTGGTTGCCCCTACAAGGGACGATACACGCCGAGCAACCGACGCTCGCGTTTCGTCATCATGCCGAAGCAGCCAAAGCGATCCGCGCATGGGTGCGGGGGACACAACAACGGCGCAACACACAAACCGTCGGACAGTGGCGACTCATCGATGCGTTGGATGCGCACAACGTAGCGCATCAAGTGTACATCGGAGAAAAAACGACAGACGCAGAGCTTCTCGCCCAAATGCGAAAAGACATCGAATTGCGCACACGGGGGGAAATACACGGTGTCGTATGGCATTTTGTACGACGGACGGGTGTGGCGCAGTACGGCCCGACAGAAGCGTTAAAAACAACACTGTACCAACAGGGGATCTTATATGTCATTCATCCGTAGGGCGAACAATCAGGGGAAAATCACGTTATTTTTATTGTTGTTGAGCACAGTGATGTGGGGGTTTGTGCTGGTCTTGTACGAGAATATTACGGTGCGCATCGCCCATACCCAGACGCATACGCTGGCGCAACAGTTGGGACGGTCGCTGTTGTCCCAGTTTGACTCTGCATTGCATGCATACGGATTGTTCGGGACGACCGTCGAAGAGGCGAACGTGACACAAATGTGGGAAACGATTGCCGCTTCACAGGCACATCCCCGTGCGGTGGTGTGGTACGGGTGGACAAAAGCCAAAAAAAGTACGGGGCATGCGACAGGGTTGTATCCGTTGGCGCACCCGCAAGTGTTTTCACGTCAAATTATGGAATGGATGAAACTGGGCACAGGTATTCGCTGGGCGAGCGAACTGATGCAAAAATGGCGCAACATCGCCCCTTCGATCGAGCAAGCGACACAAATGACCGAACAATATGCGCACATACACGACTTACTGCAACAACGCAAACGTCAACTGCACGACGTATGGGAACACGTAGCACGATGGGTCGCCTCTGTGAGAATTGCCACCACATTTGTGGACGGGCAATCGTTTGTCGATACGTTTATGCGCACGTTGTATACGGCGCAACAGACGAATGCAGACATCGCCCAACGCATGGCAGGGATGGCGCAAACTCCTGCAGACGAAGGGATTGTGCTGCCTTCCGCGTATTTTGAAACGCTCCAACGCGATATCGTGCGACTCGTCGCCATGCACGCCCCTCCATCTCCTGCACAACCGACCACGCAGGACACACACGCTGACGTGCAACACGAAATTGTACAATGGTTTGCGCAACAAAAAGCGATCGAACAAGCGCGTCTCGCCAAAGAGGACGCCATTTTGCAAAACGCCCAACAAACGACACAACAAGCCAAAGACATCGCTGCGACGCCGTTGCGCATAAAAGACATTTGCCAACGCGCAGATGAGGCGGTGTATGTGCAGTTGCTGTCCCGTGAGAAGGCGTATCGCACATCGTCTCCCCAAACGACGGGGACGACACAGTCGATGGACGTCGCACACCCCTTGACGTTTGTGCAACAGGCGTTTGACACGGTGCAGAAAATGGGAGACCTTTTTTCCAACATCCAAGAAGAAGTGTTGCTCAATGAATACGTGCTGAGTCATTTTACGTATCGCACACAGTCCTTGCTTTCTTCACACCAAGTCGTCCCGCAAAAAGTAGATACAAGTACGCATGTGCTCGCCAACCAAGAGGTAGAGTACGTGTTGTACGGCTTGCCACATTGCGCCTTAAATATTGGTGCCGCCCAAACGGAACTGTACGTATTTAGAACGGCACTACGGACTGCGGAAGCGATGGTAAACCCCCAGTTTCGCGCCCTGTTTGCTACAGTTTCCCCGTTGACGTTCGTTTCGAGCGCTCTCTTAGAAGGGGTAAAAAAGGCGCAAAACGACGTGACACAGCTGCTCCAAGGACACAACGTGGCCTTGCCGTGGTTTCCAGCACTGCGGATGAACTACAAAGACCATCTTCGGTTGTTTTTTGCTTTGCACAGCCGTGATGAAGCCGTATTAAGACGTCTCCAAAGCGTCATCGAAGTCAATACGGGAATCGACCTCAACACCACATACAGTGCGTTGCGGATTCATGTGAGGCAGACGATTCCTCTGCGGATGAAACGTGAAAAAACAGTGGAGGTGCATGCCGTTGTGGCGTACGAATAAGCGGAAGTTTTCCGTCCTGCCCACCGATTCAACCGGATTATTTTCGCTCGAATCATTGCTCGTTTTGCCAATTTTCCTTGGGTTTTGTGCAGTGTTGTTGTGGGGATTAGAAGCTGCCCGTGTCCAAGCGGTGCTCCAAGAAGCAGTCGATGAAGCCGTGAGCGTGACTGCGGCCGTCGCCTATGGGTTGACCGTTGTCGATCACATCGCACTCCCTGCCCCACTCGCAGAGGGGTTGGCACAATGGGAAGCCCTCGTTCCCCTATTCGGGACGACACTTCAAGAAAAAATAACGGATGCGGTGGAACAAGCCGTGACGCATGTCGCAGTGCATCAACGGTGGGTCATTCCTTTCGTATCGCGCTTTCTCGACAAAGGGGAGGCAGGAAAACCACAGTTGCACCCAAAGAGAATGCGCCTTACGCACATTACACTGCCCATCCCCACACAGGGGCAGTACATGTTCGGGCTGACGCTGCAGTATACGCTCCCCGTCCCGATTCCTTTTTTTTCAAAGCGTACGGTCGTTTTGACGGCCACGGCGATCGAACGTTGTTGGGTGGGGGCACGGTGAGTGAAGATGATGCAATGTGCCAGTGTGTTTTTGTTGTTATTCGTCATCGAGTGGGCGTGTGTGGGGTGGGGCAAAAAACACGTCTTTGTTGCGGGGGCGGTGTGGGCGTTGATCGCCACGTGCATCGGAGGGGGATTTGGGATCCCGTTATACCATGGGAACGATGCCGTGCTACAAGGCATCCTGATGGTTGTGGGGGTATGCAGCTTGATCGGGATCGGAGCACTCGGGCGCGAAACGTTTCGCTGGGGGATTGCAGCCCTCGTCTGCTTTGGGACTACGACAACGTTGTGGTGGCTTCTCGTCCTCTGTGCGCTTGCGGCAACATGGGGCGTCGGACAACTCCTCTACGAAAAGACGTTGAAAACAACCGTGGGTTTTTTTTGCATCGTCGTCGCACAAATGCGCTTGACAGCGGTGTGGCGCATGGTCGTGGGGGAGCGCACGATGCCCCCCAAACGACTTTCATTTTATGGGGTCGCAGCCCTCGCAGGGGGGATTGTGCTGTTTTGGAGGCATTTTGAAAAAGGAGGATAAAACAGCATGTGGCAACAAGCAGGGGTACACGTGACCGAGGCATCAGACGGAAGCCCTGAATGGACGATGCACGTCGAAGATTTTGATGCACAAGGGTTGCCCATTCCGCTAGGCATGTTGACCCATCATGCCATGCGAGGCGTTGTCCCGCTTCGGACGACAGGATACAAAACGATGATGAGGCTACACTATCACATTGCTGGATTGCGTCCGCTTGCACAAGCGGTGCAACGCATTTCTGCACGCCAATGGGAAGGGTTTTTCGTCGCACTGGCGCATACGTTGCAGCACGGTCGCGATTATTTGTTGCATCCGCATTATTTTGTCCTACATCCTCAGTGGATGTGGGTGAGACAAGACGTGCGGGAAGTCGTGTTGCCTTATGTGCCACTGCGCTCGTTTCCGTTAAAAGTTTCGCCGTGGATGCAGTGGAATCGTTTGTATGAGTGGTGCGTACAACACCGGTGTCCTCCCGCAGTGCTACATTGGATTGCCCCACACCAATGGCATGAGCAGACGTTTTGCCATGAGGTATGGATCGAAAAAATACGCACGGCACCTCTCCACCAGTCGTCTCCCTCCGTGCTACAAGCGCAAGCAACGTCTTTGTCAACGGGGGCTGCACGTGCAGATCGCTCCCCGTTGCGACTTTTGCATGATTTGGGTGAAACGCAACGACCCGTGCCCAAAGACGAGACCCCTGAAGTGTCCGATGAGGCCCCATCCTTTGGGCGGTGGAAACAGTGGTGGAAGCAGTTGAGGCGTACGGAAACGAGACAAAAGATGCCAAAAGACGTCCCGCTCCCCACCGCGCACAGCGATCTTCCGTTGCAAGATACCCCGCTCACGTCTCATCAAATTGTCAGTGCGCTAGCAGGGCGAACGGTTTTGCTTTCTTCTCCCGATCAAACGGTCCAGCTGTCACCGCAAGGCGTACCCACGCACCCGAAGGTATTGCTCCATGTGGAGCAGGAGGAAGGAGGGGAGCCTAAGACAGTAGCAGTGCATGCATTTCCGTTTCGCATCGGACGCGACGACACGACGGCGCATTTGGTGCTTGCCCATCCGGGCATTTCGCGTACGCACATCGCATTGACGTGGGTTCATCCACAGCTGTTTGTGACAGATTGCCACTCGCGTAATGGCACGCTACTCCATGCACAGGCGTTACGCCCAGACGTACCGACTCCGTTGCATGACGGGGATGCATTGTGCCTACCAGGGGGGGTGAAAATCACGTGCGACATCCAACGATTTGTCCAATGAAAAGAATGCTTAGTGATGCGAAGTGCGGATTAAAAACATCTATTCAGAGGACTCTATTTTGCGAGGGAGCAAAGGGAATTGTATAACCATGCGTGCATTTCCTGCACGAACATTGCAATATAGTATGGTATACTTTTCAACGATTGCGCTGAGGATACTGGGAGGATACAATCCTCCCAGCGTATTGCGCTTAGTACAAAATAACGGTATAATATGGTTTATAAAATTTTCGCATACGAAACGGAGATATACCAAATGCTTTCAGTACATGACGTTGCGACACAATTAAAGGTTACTGACCAATCGATCCGCATATTACTTCGCAATGGGGACTTAAAAGCCAAAATGGTAGGTAAACAATGGGTGATACAACCCGAAGCGCTTGCCCAGTATATAAAAGATTTCAATGTCGCAATTGAACCTGATGACCATCCACGCAGGGCTACTGAGGTTCCTGATATTGTTGCGCTAAGCTTCTTTACAGGTGCTATGGGTCTTGATATTGGAATGGACAAAGGCGGTATAAAAGCTGTACTCGCCTGTGAGTTTGACAAGGCTTGTAGAATGACCATTGAGAAAAACAGGCCTGATATGGCTTTGATAGGTGACATCAATAAATACGCAGCCAAAGAGATACTTAAATACGCAGGCGTTCCCGAAGGACGTAAAGTAGACGTCATTTTTGGAGGCCCTCCGTGCCAAGCGTTCAGTTCAGCGGGCAATCGAAAAGGGTTTGCAGATAGCCGGGGTAACGTATTTCTGAAATACATTGACATCGTAACCGAGATACAGCCCACCTATGTTGTCATAGAAAACGTTCGAGGCCTTCTGTCAACCGAGTTTCCGTATTCAGACGACTTAAGCTTTGATGAATGTGCAAACAGTCATATTAAGCCAATAAAAGGAGGTTCATTGCTACACATTCTCAAACGCCTCAGGGCAGCAGGCTATACCGTTTCATTTGAACTATATAATGCCGCTAACTTTGGAGCACCACAGATACGGGAACGTATTGTAATAATTGCTTACCACGGTAACGATAAAGTAGGATATTTAACACCTACCCACTCAGAAAAGGGTGCATTTGGTCTTCCAGTGTGGAACACCCTTTCAAAAGCGATGAATCAACTCCCTAAAGATGTTGAGGATCAATATGTAACGTTCCCAGAAAACAGATTACGTTTTTATCGTATGCTCACAGAGGGCCAGTATTGGAAGCACCTGCCACTAGATATGCAAAAAGAGGCGATGGGCAAGTCATTCCACCTCGGTGGCGGGAAGACAGGTTTCTTTAGACGGTTATCATACAGCAAACCATCCCCAACGCTTGTAACTCACCCAGCTATGCCAGCAACTGATTTAGGACATCCCACTGAAGACAGACCGCTAAGCGTGCAAGAGTATAAGTGCATCCAAGAGTTTCCTGCCACTTGGGAAATCTGTGGTACAATGATAGAACAATATAAGCAATTGGGTAATGCAGTGCCCATCGCCCTCGGAGAAGCCATTGCTAAAAAGATACTGTCTCACATGTACGGAGAAACGACAGAGGAAATAAAAGGGTTTCCATTCTCACGATACAAAAACACAAGTGATGTTTCTTGGGAACTCGAAACCCGCAAGCAAATGAAAGAAGGGCACCACGATACACGTAAGCGTCAAATCATCGCTACTTCATTCCAAGGGGAGATTTAGGATTAGTCATGGATTTGAGCCGTGCATGTGTGTGAGGCACAGGGTGGGAGTATGTCACTGTTCTCTTAGATGATTTAGCATAGATCGTGTTTCAATTCCTACTTCTCTTGCAATTTGTAGGACTGTTTCATAGCAACGCGTCCCGCCCAAAGTATCCCAGTAGTCCTTGCCTAATAGAACAACTTCATCGCTGTGGAAGTTGAATACACCCATTGGAGGAGTGTGCGCATACGAGGTTCTAAACTCTCCGTATGGATTATAGTATAGACCAAAGTACACTTTACAAGATGGATTAGCAAATGTAAGTCTTAATAAATCTTGTTTTGCTACCACTGTTTGGTCTATATTCGGCTTGACCGTTTTTATCGACATATAGTGATTTATGCCGTATTTAAACCACCACAAATCAGAGATAATACGATGATTTACAAGTTCCCCTGAGCGTGGCGTACGATTGATACTATCGAGGGTTTCTTTCCAATTTTTCACACCTCCACCTTTTCTCAGCAAGTTCATGTGCTCGGTTATTGCAGCATCAATGGCAGAATCTATATTTATATCTGTATGCATCTGACGTGTTGCATCCGATGCGCCTCCTGCCAGTGCTACCACCTTCGATATTTCTTCAACTACCCTTTGACCGAATGATGTGCTAAATGACCTCTCGAATTTACTCCAAAATAGTGCCTCATCAGATAAAAGAGCTGCATGAAAGGGTCGGTTTGTTTCTGCGTTGTCTAATCTCTTTACTGTGTTCATCACGCAATCACGGAACTCTCTTGCTATCATGTTGCGGTGTCTTTGATCCATTCATTATTCTCCCGTTTTTAAGATAAAGAGTGACAAGTGCTAGTATTTTTAAGCGTCGATAATATTTTCAGAAAACCTCTAAAAATCGCATTTTCAGAAAAACGAACGGAACTGGCATTCTTATTTCGCCATAAAAATATTTTTTGATCCAAATGAGCGCATCCCTGCGAAATATGATTCATAAAACTTGTCTTATTTTCCCTTTTTTCATTGACGCTCCCGATTTTTTCGGTAATTGCTCTTTGACAACTCATTGCGTCAGCCGTAACAATGCTTCCCTCTACATCGAACATGTCCAACAATGCGGGCACCGCTGTGATTTCATTCGCCTTCTCTTCTGTTTTTATTTCTCCCAAGGTAATCTGGTTTTCGGTCAACCACGCACTAACCACGTGGTATGCCCCATGTTCCTTGTTTGCACTCCCCCGTATTGTTTTCCCATCAATGTTGATTACTTCCGATTTTTCACGGGTAATTTCAACACATTGATTCAAGTGTTTATACTAAACACTGATTAAAAACGTCCATACCAAGAGCCCCATTTTACAAGAAATCGCTGTACTTTTTAACCAATAGGATTCCTGAATTCAATCAGTGTTTAGTATTACTCAACTCTTTCGGATCCAATCGCTCAAACAAACATCGAAACGTATTGCGATCTGGTATCCCATTCTGCAATTCTAAAAATGTGCGAAACCATTCCTCACGGTGTTTGCTGAAAACTCCCATATCATTGTAATCTTCACCTTTGCAGAGGAGGCAGAGTAATCCTATAATAACCATGTCCTCTAGTTTATGTCTCAAATTTCCATAAGACCGTCTTGGATCAGTCATCTTCCCTATTTCTTGTTTCAGTTTTTGCATATCCATGTTATTCAGCTCATGGATATTTATATCATTTTTGATCGGAAAAGTAGATGCTTTTGCTCTGTCTTTTTCCCCGCAGTCGGATGGTTTCCAATACGCATACACGGTCGGGCAACACGCCTTTTGCTTTCCCGCAAAGGGCAGTTTCCTTGTAGTCTCGACACGGGCATACGGAATGTCCCAAAGGAAACGCCTCATCTAGACGAAAAATGAAGCTTGTAAACAGACTTTTTTACGTGTCCGCTTCACAAGGTTCGCTACCCCCTTTTTACGGGGGTGGCTTTCCTTTTACCCATTTTTCTTCACGCCAAAGAGGCCGCGTACGCCTCCATCTCTTGGACGATCTTCTCAAATCCTTGCATTGCTTCGACAATGGGGGCAGGGGTGCGCATATCGACACCAGCACGTTGCAACAACTTGATCGAGTAGTCACTCCCGCCGCTACGGAGCAAGGTAAGGTAACGTTGTACAGCGGGATCGCCTTCGTGTTTGATTTTGTGCGCAAAAGCCGCCGCAGCCGAAAATCCAGTGGCATACTTGTACACATAAAAACTCGAATAAAAATGGGGAATACGCGCCCATTCCATCTCAATGGCTTTGTCCACTTCGACGCCGTTGCCAAAATACGTCTTGTTCAGGTCGTAATACAACGTGCTGAGCAACTGTGGCGTCAACGTTTCGCCAGCCTCTACTTTGGCATGGATGATCCGCTCGAATTCAGCGAACATCGTCTGCCGGAACACGGTGGAACGAAACGAGTCGGCATAGTGCGTCAGTAGCGCCATCCGTTGCGCAGGCACTTTCGTCTGTTGCAACAAATGTTCCATCAACAACGTTTCATTGAGCGTTGAGGCGATTTCTGCCGTAAAAATCGTATACGGCGCATTGCGATACGTCTGTGCCTCATCGGCCAAATAGGAGTGCAACGCATGCCCCATCTCGTGGGCGAGAGTGAACATCGCATGGGTGTTGTCCTTGTGGTTGAGCAACACATACGGATGTGTCCCGTACGCCCCCCAAGCATACGCCCCAGAACGCTTGGCAACATTTTCGTACACATCGATCCATCCCCCTGTAAATCCCGTGCGTAGCAACGCGACATACGCCTCTCCGAGCGGTGCCAATGCGTCCACGATGACGTCTTGCGCTTCTGCATAAGAAATCTGGCGATCTGTCCCCTCGGTCAACGGCGCAAACAAGTCGTACATATGCAACGTGTTCACGTGCAACAACTTTTTGCGTACCGCAAGATAGCGATGCAACAACGGCAAGTGGTCGTGAATCGTCGTCACCAAGTTGTCGTATACCGCCACGGGGATGTGATCCGCATCCAGCGACGCCGCCAATACAGATGGATACTTCCGTACTTGGGCATAAAATACGTTTTTGGTGACATGGGCGTGCAAAGCAGCCGCCAACGTATTTTTATGTTTAGCGTACGTGTCATACACAGCGTGGAACGCCGCTTGGCGTACGTCCCGATGACGACTCTCCAAAAATTCAATGTATTTCCCATGGGTGAGTTCGACTTCTTGGCCGTGCTCGTTTTTGATGTTCGGGAATGACAAATCGGCATTGTTGAGCATCGCAAATATTTTTCCAGGTGCTTGGGTCACCTGCCCTGTTTTGGCAAGCAACGCCTCCTCCGCATTCGTCAACACGTGTTCTTTTTGGTGGATAATCTGATCCAACGCATGGCGATAGGAGAACAAAAGCGGATCGTCTTGTAATTTTTGTAATTGTGCCGTTGACAAGGCGAGCAACGTAGGCGCAATAAAAGACGTCGCTTCATTCGCCTGCACAGACAATTTCGTCGCTTTGTCGGCGAGTGCTTGGTATTGCGGAGCGGTCATGTCTTCATGGTGACGCATGTTGGCATACACGTACAAACGTTCTACATGCAAGCCGACGTCATCTTCCCACGCCAAACAATCGTGTAGCATCTGCGGATCGTCTAACGCCCCGTGAAAACGTCCTCCTGTGGCAAGTAACTGTTGTGTCTTCGCATACTGCGCCTCCCAATCCGTCTGAGAAGCAAACAGATGTTCAATTTTCCAACGGTGTGCTTCGGGCACATCCTTACGTTGGGGAATCGTCGTCGGCTTATCCGTCATCGTCATAAAATGCCCCTCTCGAGTCGAGCTAGACGTTCCCATTGCCAAGAGCAAAGGGAACGTCATACTCCATATCGCCAAATGTTTCGTGATTTTGTGCATCGTACGCACACCCCCTCCTTTCTCATGCCTAATGCGCATGCACAAGGCACGCACAATTTTTGTGCATGGACGACACGGATAAAGGTAGTGTGTGCGGGAGAACGACGTTGTATGAGCATCTGTGTCATGCAGCATCGGTTTGTGTTGCGTAAATTATAACAAAGAAAATTGTTCCAAGATGTGTTGGCGTTCCTCCGCAGTCCCCTCAAAACGTGAGGCGGAAAAACGTGCCTCTACCCAATGTTGCAACGCTGCGCGTGACGAAAAGTGGTGCGTATCTTCCCCCCATTGGTCGCTAATCTCAATGACTTCAAATGCGCGCCCATGTGTGATGACAATGATCTTGTTCCATTTGTCTCGTTCAAAAATACAAACTGGTTCGGACATGCAAACGTTCTCCTCCATTCATGTGAAATTCGCACATGTACGCACGGTGATGGTAGAGCGAGCACAGCGTATGCCCCTACAAATGTCGTATCAATGCAACCGATTATAGCACGTATTCACTTGCATTGCATGCGCATACAGTGGCGAAGAACAAGCAGAAAGAAGAAGCCGAATGAAGAAACGTAAAAGTCGCATCTCCCTGTTTTCGCAGGAAGCATGGCGATGATTTCTGTGGCAGAGAAGTCATGTTGAGCCTGCAACTGTACGACTTGTTGCAACGCAACGAAACATTGGGTATACTAAACGTATCGCTTGTTTAGGACACATACAAGTGCGTCGATGTTTTTTTGGCATAGCCGAGTCCTGTCGCACGCACGCAAGCTGCGACCATGATGTTGTCAAATCCAAGGCATGTTCATATACCCTGCGCGGCTACATAAGACCACTTTTTAGAGGAACGACGGTTGGAGGATGCGATGACGAAACAGGCACAGCGCATGACCGCGCAGATGTCAGGGAGCACAGTGCGTCAGGAACGTCATCATACTGCGCCACAGCGGAGCATTCCCCTGATGGTTCGCACATACCGCCATATTTTACCTGCGGTGCACATCCACATACAGCACTGGAGAACGGTGGCGACTTCGATTCCTGATGAACAGTTGCGCACACAAGCGTTGGCGAGCATCGAGACGAAGCAGTTTCACTGTGAAGGCGGTGCGGTATGTGCGTTGGCACACGATGCGATGCGTCCGTTGCTTATCGAGTTGATCGTTGCTTTACAGACGATTAGCGATTACCTCGATAATTTGAGCGATCGGAGCACGTGTCGGGAGGAGAAACACCTCATGCAGTTGCATGCTGCGATGGAAGAAGCAGTGGACATGGACGCAACGCTCAGCGATTATTACCGATACGATACGCACCAAGACGACGGAGGGTATCTTCGGCAACTCGTGATGGCGTGTCGCACGTGTATACGTGCGTTGCCGTCGTACGCAACTGTCGCTCCCACAGTGCAGGAGCTCGTACATTTGTACACCCGCTTGCAAGTGTATAAGCACATCGACCCCGCCGCACGGTTGCACACACTCCATACGTGGTGGCTATGCCATCATTCGCGATTTCCAACGCTTCACTGGAATGAGTTCGCCGCGGCGACAGGGTCTACGTTGGGCATGTTCATGTTGTTCGTCGTCGCCTCTCGCGAGGGGGTGCAACAGTCGGATGCTCAGGTGGTCATGGATGCGTATTTTCCTTACGTGTGTGGCTTGCACATCTTGCTCGATTACATCATTGATCGCGAAGAAGATCATCTGGGGGGCGACTTGAATTTTTGTGACGCCTACACGGACGATGAGGAGCTTTTCGTGCGCCTACAATATTTTGTAGCACAGGCCAACACCCACGTTTTACGGTTGCCAGATGCGCCTTTTCATCGACTGATCATTGATGGCTTGTTGGCGATGTATTTGTCTGATCCCAAAGTACACCGACAACCGAGTATCGTGCGCATTCGGCGCAAAGTGATGCGTCGCCTCTCTTTTACACGGGTGTTCTTTTGGATGAATAGCGTGTGGATTCGGTGGCGTTCTGGAAGGCATCACGCACAACTTCAGACGTTAGAGCATACCCACGAATCGTGATTGCGTGCTTTGAGCAATAGGGGAGGATGGACGATGACCGTACAGTCGATCGCCGTATTGACCAGTGGAGGAGATTCCCAAGGAATGAACGCGGCTGTCCGTGCTGTCGTGCGCAGTGCGCTGTTTCACGGCTTGCGTGTGTATGCAGTACAGCGTGGCTATCATGGGCTCATTCACGATGACATTCGGGAGATGGATTCCCGTAGTGTCGGCGATATTATTCAGCGTGGAGGCACTATTTTACAAACCGCACGTTCCAAAGAGTTTATGACCTTAGAGGGGCAACAAATCGCCGCACAACATTTGCGTCAGCGCGGGATTGATGCTGTCGTCGTTATCGGTGGTGATGGTTCCTACCAAGGCGCCTATAAACTACAAGCACAAGGCATTCGTACGATGGGCTTGCCGGGGACGATCGACAACGACATCCCGTTCACCGATGTGACGATTGGGTTTGATACGGCGGTGAGCATTGTTGTCGATGCCGTCAACAAGTTACGCGACACGATGACTTCGCATGAGCGTTCGTCGATCGTAGAAGTGATGGGGCGGCATTGTGGCGATATCGCATTGCATGCGGGTCTTGCTTCGGGGGCAGAAGCGATACTCGTCCCGGAAATTCCTCATGATGTGCACGCCGTGGCGGCGCGCATGAAAGAACATTTTTTGGGCGGAAAACGTCATAGTATTATCCTTGTGGCAGAAGGGGCCGGCAAAGGCGAAGTCATCGCATCCGAGGTGCTCGCGCATACGGGGATGGAGTGTCGTGTGACGGTCTTGGGGCACATTCAGCGCGGAGGAACTCCGACACACAACGACCGCATTTTGGCGAGTCGCCTTGGGGATTTCGCCGTACGCCGACTGTGCGCGGGAGACAGTGGCAAAGCATGCGGGGTCATTCAGGGGCAAGTCGTTGCCACAGACATTGCGCGCGTCGTCTCCACGAAAAAATGTTTCGATCGCGAATTGTATGCGCTGGCGATGCGACTATCCGTGTAGCAGTTCCCCAATGTGTGGTGCGATAGCACGGTGCGCTTGGGTTGCACATGACAAGGGAAATTGTGCTATAATGAAAAAAGTATGCATTCTCGTGCCCACGAAGGAGTAGGAGCGTACACGCACGGAGTGTACTTCCCTATTTTTAATGTAATCGATGAAGCGAAAAGACGACGTAACGTATGCGTGATACGAATCCGTATTTCAATACATCTATCCTAATCGGAGAAGACGCCTTGTTCTTTAGCACAAAAGGCAACCTTTTGTATATATGGTTTCGATGAAGGGTTTCGTATGACAATGCGATCTGTGAGAAATGCACATTTTAACAATAGAGGAGAACTGCTCACATTGAAAACGTTTAATGAATTTGGGCTTGAACCGAAAGTATTGCAAGCCATCACGGACATGGGGTTTGAAGAATCGACCCCCATCCAAGAACAAGCCATCCCTATTGCGTTATCTGGGGGGGATCTCATCGGACAAGCACAAACGGGTACAGGGAAAACAGCGGCTTTTGCGATCCCCCTCATCCAGCGGATAGACCCGATGAGTGAGAAAGTAACGGCATTGATCATGACGCCGACGCGCGAGCTTGCCATCCAAGTCGCCGAAGAAATTGGCAAACTTGCTCGCTTCAAAGGCGTGCGTACGTTGCCGATCTACGGCGGACAAGACATTGGACGCCAAATTCGTGCCTTGAAAAAACGTCCCCAAGTCATTATTGGGACGCCTGGACGGCTCATCGATCACATTCAGCGCAAAACCATTCGCTTAGAAGATGTCCAAGTCGTCGTATTAGACGAAGCCGACGAAATGTTAGACATGGGATTTTTGGAAGACATCCAAAGCATCTTGTCGCTCGTGCCCCAAGAACGGCAGACGATGTTATTTTCCGCAACGATGCCTGTGAATATTCAACGTTTGGCACAACAGTTTTTGCGCAATCCACAGCACGTATCGGTCATCCCCAAACAAGTTAGCGTGCCTTTGATCACCCAAGCGTACATTGAGGTCATCGAACGGAATAAATTTGATGCGTTGTGTCGGCTATTGGACATGGAATCCCCAGAGCTCGCCATCGTGTTCGGACGGACAAAGCGTCGCGTCGATGAGTTAGCCGAAGCATTACAAAAACGAGGCTATGCAGCTGACGGGTTGCATGGAGACTTGTCCCAAAACATGCGCGATGCCGTCATGCGCAGATTTAGAGACGGTAGCATAGACGTGCTTGTCGCAACGGACGTGGCCGCACGCGGACTTGACGTGTCGGGAGTGACGCACGTTGTGAATTTTGATCTTCCCCAAGACCCCGAGTCTTATGTGCACCGTATCGGTCGTACAGGACGTGCCGGCAAAGAAGGAACGGCTTGGACGTTCGTCACCCCACGCGAGATGGACCATCTCCATTTTATCGAGAAGATCACGCGTCATCGCATCCCGAAAAGACCGTTGCCGACACTCGCCGAAGCGGTTGAGGGCAAACAAAAAATTGTTGCTGAGCGGTTGCTAGAGCTCGTCCAAAACGAGGAGCACAATGAATATCGGGCGACAGCGATCCAAATGCTTGAACAGTTTGACAGCGTAAATTTATTGGCTGCTGCAATGAAACTACTCACAGGCGGTCAAAAACAAGATGTCGAAGTCGAGCTCACTCCAGAAGAGCCGTTGCGTGCAAAAAGACGTCGCCCTGACATACGCCAAACGGGTCGTCGCATCGGCAGTGATCGGCGTTATGGCAGTTCAGGGGGAGATTATCGGCGGGAACATCGTCCGAGTAGCAGTGCGGGCACTTCTACAGGAGGGGAACGGCGGTATCCGCGTCGTGAACCAAGCGGGTATTCAAACTAATACGAATCGCGCGTGCAAACGACGTCCCCCGCAAAGGGCTACGCTTTGTGCATATGTTTTCAACCAGTCATTCGTATCGTCTGTAAGCACACACATGCAAAGGCGTGAACGTTCAACCGATGGACATACGTGGTTTTTTTGAGAAAATTCTCCCTGTTACGCAGTGGATTACAAGGCTGGCGGTCACCAATTTATTGTGGATTGGGACTGCACTGCCTTTTCACTTTTTTTTGATTATGTTTTTATTTCGGACGCTCCCCATCCAAACGCCCATCTCTCTCCTCGGTATGGCGCTGTGCATGCCTACGTTGCTGTTTCCATCCACGGTGGCGATGTTTGGCGTCGTGCGACAATGGATCATCGGCGAAGAGACCTTGTCGCTCTGGCAACGTTTTTTTCAAACGTATCGTGAAAACTACCGCCAAAGTATCCAAGGGGGGACGGTGTGGACACTTTTTTTGGCGTTTTCCCTCTACAATGTGTCCTTTTATCAGGCGATGGACGGATGGCAATCGTGGATCAGTTGGTTCATCGTCGTAGCGATGGGGATCGGCGTGTTGGGGATGCTCCATTTTTTCTGTATGATTACGCATTTTCGCATGGCGATGCGCCCGTTGTTGCTTGGAGCGGTGTTTTTTTCGTTCACACAACCCAAGCGCATTTTCCTCACACTCATTCCTGTCGCCACCGTCTTGCATGCGAGCATCACATGGCAACCGTTACTTTTCTTTTTCTTTTCCGGCAGTGTCATCGCATGCATCACGTTTTGGAATTTTTATCATAGTGTATCGGCGATACGCACAAAACAGTGACACAAAAGGAGGCAATCTATGTACATCCAAGGGCGGACTGTCGCCAAAACCATCGTACCGATGATCGGGAAAACGTTATTGGACCATGCCTTGCAAGAAGACATAGACATGGGTTTTTCGTGTGCACGGGGCACGTGTGCACGATGCCGTTGCTGGATCAAAGAAGGAGGCGCACTACTCGCCCCACCGACCGATGCAGAGTGGGATCGCCTCGAGGAACAAGAACTCGCCGACGGTTACCGTTTGGGATGTCAGGCGGTCGTCATCACAGCAGGACAGCCGATGCACATCGTACACAAACCGTATTTTTGAGCAGAGGGAGCGTCGCGATGAATCTTCCCGCACGTATGCATCGTGCCCTCGAAATCCTCGCAAAACGTTGGGGTACCCAAGAAGTGCCGTGGTTGCTCGGTGGCAGCTGTGGCTTGGCATTGCATGGGGTGTCACTCGACCAACCTCCACGAGATATTGACATTTACATTGACAACACGTCGATGGCACGACTGCACGAATGCATGCGAGACAATGCACACACCCCGCCTCGTTACAGCCAGACGGATCAGTATGTTTCGACATTGGCGCACTATGTGGTCGAGGATGTCGTCGTCGAATTGGTCGCTGGTTTTTGCGTACGTGTCGACGGTGCGACGTATACGGTATGTGTCAATGACACCTTAACTACGTATGCGACGTCCCGTGACGTAGGGGGTTATTCGATCTCTTTGATGCCCCTTGCGCATGAGTACATTTTCAATTGTATGCGCCAACGCGAAGAGCGTGTTCGTGCCATTCACACGTTTGCGTCGCAACATCCCGAACATGGGGCGTGTTTTCAACGCTTGATCCAAACGAATGCATTTTCGCCATACTGGCTCGCACGTATCACGAACCAACATCCTTTTGGGACATGCGAGTCAGGGGAACATGGCGGGGCATGAAAAGAAAGAGATTCATACGAAACACGGATGAAAAACATATGATGCGTTGGGTTGTCGATGCACTTGTGATGGAATACGTTAAAAAAAGTGACTCTTGTTGCCATGTGACGTACACATGAATGCCCGAGCAAGTGGAGAAGTCATGGATACATTGCTGAGGGGATGTGGTGTTACCCGTGCGCGAAGGAAGAGGGGGAACGTGCAAGTACGCAAGGAAATATGCAATTGATATTAAACACTGATTAAAAACATCCATGTAGAGCGAATCCTTTTAAGAGAAAGCACAGTAATTTTTAACCAATCGGCTTTGACTATTCAAACCGTATTTAGTATGAGCAAGGAAAATACGAAGGGAGCAAGCAGATGATGAAAAAAAGCAACAGCATGAAACGGATGGCGATCGTGGCAGCATGTGTGGGGATGGTGGGGGGTAGCGGGGGACTCGTGCAGGCGATGAAAAAAGGCGACTCTGTGAGGACACAGATGGTTAACGTCCCCGCATCGAAGATTAAAACAATGCCGTCGTGGGAAGATAAAATAATATCGGTAAACTTGCGTGACTTTCAGATTGGGAAGGCAGAAGTGACGGGGGCCTTGTGGGGTGAAGTATACAACTGGGCGATTAGTAATGGGTATAGGTTTAAAAAGAGTGGGCAGAACGTAGGGACAGACAAGCCCGTTACAGGGGTAAGTTGGCATGATGCGATCGTATGGACGAATGCATATTCGCAGAAGTCGAAATTGAAACCAGTATATTGGGGGGAGGATGGGAAAGTACTCAAAGATGCGGAGAACACGGATGCATTGAATATGCTGAATAGTGTGATAAAAAACAACAACGAGTATCGATTAAAAAACGACGGTTATCGATTACCAGTTATTGAAGAATGGGTACTCGCAGCAAGATGGCTTGGCACGACCAAACCAACCCAAAAACCATTAGCAACAAAAGTAAAAAAAACAATCGGAAAAGACGGCAAGTGGTATTATTGGACACCGAGCGACTATGCGAGTGGGGCGACCAACAACGTGGAAAACAAGCAGGAAACGGCAAGGGTCGCTTGGTTTGGGGGGAAAGTCGCACAAAAGGTGTGTACCAAAGCAATCAATATACTTGGCATATGCGACATGAGTGGGAATGTGGATGAGTGGCAGTTTATGGATAGTTACTCTTTCGAATGGCAACGTCCTCCATGGTATGTCCGAGGGACGATGGGGGGCAGTTATGAGAACAGTAGCACCTACGTGCACGTGGACAGCGTCAGCTCCGGTTCGGCGAGGTACAGCTACTCGGGTCTTGGCTTCCGCGTAGTGAGGAGTGCAAAGTAATACTAGACCTCTTTCGAATTCAAGGTCAACAGGTTAAGCGGATGAGTCAACATGATCCCAACCATCGTGATGGTGAAAAGATGCGAAAAAGATTCAACTATTCATTTATTTCTTGCTTCACATAACGAATGTTGGGTCATTTTGATATTTGAGTCCCTCGCTTCAAAAAAGCGACGCAATGAGGTCGGGATACTCTTTTTTAAGGGTACCTCTATAAAGTGCATCTTATTGATAAACATAGGGGAAGAATGCGCTTTTTAATTAAAAACGATTTTTAAAAAACGGTTTATAGGTGTTCCATTCAGTGAAACAGCAGGAATGTCATTACGTTCTCATACGAAACACTGATTAAAAACATTTATGCAAAGCGCTCCATTTTACCAGAAATCACAGTAATTTTTAACCAATGGGCACCTCTATAAACTGGTTTGTCAAAAATTACTTTGCAGTAAACAAGCGGTTTTTTTGCGTATGTTTATGCGCATGATGTAGTTTATAGAGATGCCCCAATAGGTTTCCAATATTCAATCAGTGTTTAGTATCAAATCGTGTTTCGTACAAAGCGGTCGTCTGCGAGATACGATGGCACGCTTATTTTGTGTATGCACGCGTGTTTTGGATTTTGAAACATAGACAAAAAGGGGGGAAGTGCCGATGCGTCGCTCGATCACAATCGTATGGTTGCCGAAAAGAAAAGAGACAAAAGCACGGCTCGGGGCCACGATACTTTCGGAAGCGCGACGCGAACGCATCGTCATTCCGACACGGTGTCAAGGCGTTGCAGGCTGCTTACTGTGTAAAGTACGTGTCCATACACCCACTGCCGTGACCCCACCGACGGCTGCAGAACATACAAAATTAGGCCAGACGTTGCTTGAACAAGGCATCCGTTTGGCTTGTCAGGCGTGTATTCGGAGTGATGTGTGCGTGGAGTTGCTCGCATCTCCTTTACAAGCGTTTATTCGCCAACAACGTGCTATGTCGGAAGACGACGCATCCCCGTAACTTCTTGCATGCGTATGCTTTGTCCCATGCAATCAGCGCATGCTATTTTTTCATCATGCATGCCCTATTTGTTAAGATTTTTAAATTTATATGCAGAGAAATTTGGTGGTGTTTCTTTCTAACTGCATGTATTTTTGTTACACTGATACAAGTCATTATTTCATCAGTACATACACCCCAGCGGTAAGGCCACGCCTTTGTGCTTCAGTTAAAACGCTTTTTGCTTTCGCTCAAAAGTAAGCCTTCTGTGCATAGGTTTTCAATATGTGATTTGTATGGGAAGATACGAGAAACGCAATGGGGAATGAGGGAATGAGTCGATGACCAAACAAGCATTAGAAGCACAGATGCAAAAAAAAATACTCGTGCTCGATGGGGCAATGGGTACGATGATCCAACAAGCGGCGCTAACAGAAGAAGATTTCGGCGGTGCGCAATACGACGGATGCAATGAATATTTGTGCGTGACGCGTCCGGATGTCATTTTACACATCCATGCGGCCTATTTGGAAGCCGGTGCAGATTTGATCGAAACGAATACGTTTGGTTCTACCTCGATCGTACTGGCAGAATACGACTTGGCACATCGGGCATACGAATTGTCTTATGCCGCCGCCCGACTTGCCGTACAAGCAAAGGAGCAGTACACGACAGCCGCATGGCCACGGTTTGTCGTCGGTGCGATGGGTCCGACAACAAAGACGTTATGCATTACAGGCGGAGTGACGTTCGATGAATTGGTCGTCTCGTATGCAGAACAAGCAGCGGCACTCATTGCGGGGGGGGTCGATGCACTGCTCCTCGAAACGTCTCAAGATACGCTGAATGTCAAGGCGGGTTGTTTGGGCATTCGTCAAGCGATGGAACAGGCACACGTACAACTCCCGATTATGCTGTCTGCCACCATTGAACCGATGGGTACGATGCTCGCAGGGCAGTCGATCGAATCTTTTTTGACGTCGATGGAACACATAAAACCCATTTCAATCGGACTCAATTGTGCCACAGGACCTGAGTTTATGCGCGATCACATTCGTACGTTGGCCCAGCTGACCCAACAGGCAGTTTCATGCTATCCCAATGCAGGATTGCCAGACGAATACGGACAGTATCACGAATCGCCGGCGTCTTTGGCGGGGAAACTCGCTGCGTTTGCCCGAGAAGGATGGCTCAATATCGTGGGAGGATGTTGCGGGACGACACCGGAACACATCCGCGCGATTGCCCAACACGTCTCCACGATTTCTCCGCGTACCGTGCGAGGTTCACATTTGCCGGCGGTGTCCGGCATCGAAACGGTGTATCGGGAGGACACCCAGCGCCCCTTGTTCGTCGGAGAACGCACGAATGTGATCGGTTCACGTAAATTCAAACGACTGATCATGGAAGGAAAAATCGAGGAAGCAAGCGAAATTGCGCGTGCCCAAGTAAAAACAGGTGCACACATCATCGACATCAATTTGCAAGACACGGAACTCGACGAACCACACGTGATGGCCACCTTTGTCCCTGAAGTCACGAAGAAAGTCAAAGTACCCTTGATGCTCGATTCTACCGACCACCATGCCATCGAGGTAGGACTGAAATATGCCCAAGGCAAAGTAATCATCAACTCCATCAATTTAGAAGACGGCTTAGAGCGCTTTGAGCATGTAATCCCCCTCATCCATCGCTATGGCGCTGCAGTCGTCGTCGGTTTGATCGATGAGCAAGGGATGGCGGTATGGGCAGAAGACAAATTGCGGGTTGCCCAACGCAGTTATGCGTTGCTCGTCGACACATACGGGATAAAACCCGAGGACATCATCTTCGACCCGAACGTATTCCCCGTGGGATCTGGAGACCCCCAATACATTGGATCAGCCACCGCAACCATCGAGGGCATCCGTCTCATTCGACAACATTTGCCCCAATGTGCAACCATTCTTGGCATTAGTAACGTTTCCTTCGGATTGCCCGAGGCCGGTCGTGAAGTGCTCAATGCTGTATTTTTGTATCACAATACAAAAGCAGGGTTGGATTATGCGATCGTCAATACGGAGAAACTACAACGGTACGCTTCGATTCCGCTAGAAGAGCGCGCACTTGCAGAACAGCTGTTGTTTGCGACGAGTGATGAGACGCTCGCTGCGTTTGTGAGTTACTTTCGCACGAAAAAAACCATCAAAAAAGAAGCGTCACCCACGTTGCCCTTGGCGCAACGACTTTCTTCCTATGTCGTGGAAGGCACGAAAGAAGGGTTACTCGCTGACTTAGCAGAAGCGTTGCACCAAGACAAACCGCTGGAAATTATTAACGGCCCCTTGATGAAAGGGATGGATGAAGTCGGCAGATTGTTTAACAACAATGAGCTGATCGTCGCCGAAGTGTTACAAAGTGCCGAAGTCATGAAAGCAGCCGTTGCCTTCCTAGAACCGTACATGGAAAAGTCCGAAACAACCTCCAAAGGGAAAATTGTATTGGCTACTGTCAAAGGCGACGTACACGACATCGGTAAAAACTTAGTGGAGATTATTTTGGCAAACAATGGATACGAAATCGTCAACTTAGGGATCAAAGTGCCCTCACAAGACATTATTGAGGCGCTCAAAAAAGAAAAGCCGGATGCACTTGGATTGTCTGGGTTGCTCGTCAAATCGGCGCAACAAATGGTGACGACGGCAGAGGATTTGCGTGTGGCAGGCATCGATGTGCCCATTCTTGTCGGAGGCGCGGCGTTGACACGGAAATTCACCAAAACACGCATTGCCCCATCGTATGATGGCATTGTGTTGTACGCCAAAGATGCGATGGACGGACTGTCCTTGGCGAACCAGCTGATGAACCCTGCCCAACGTGCACAGCTCCAACAAGAGGCAAAACAAGCACCCCTTGATGAACGCCCAACGGATACGCCTGTGCATGTACCCCCGCATGACCTTCCCCAGCAACCGGTGCGCTCGACCGTCTCACACGACCATCCCGTTCGCAAGCCCCAGGACTGGAAACGTCACGTCTTCCGTGCGTACCCACTGCCCCAGTTATGGGCATATATGAACCAGCAAATGTTGTTGGGACATCATCTCGGTCTTAAAGGGAACGTGGCACACGCGATCGCACAAGGGCAACCAAAGGCGATCGCCCTCCAACAAACAATCGAACATTTATTCGCCGATGCGATTGCACAACATACGATGCAAGCACACGGCGTATACCGCTTTTTTCCGGCGCAGTCGGAGGGGAATCAGCTATTTATTTACGATCCAGACGACGAAACACGACTCCTAAAAACGTTTGACTTTCCGAGGCAAAAAGTGGCGCCATATCTTTGCTTAGCAGATTACGTGCGTGCGCGCGACAGCGGAGAGATGGATGCAGTGGGCTTTTTCGTCGTTACCGCAGGCGAGGGCATTCGCCAACGCGCAGAACAGTACAAAGCCCAAGGAGAGTACGTCAAGTCGCATGCAGTGCAAGCGTTAGCACTCGAAACAGCCGAAGCATTCGCTGAACGCATCCATCAGTTGATGCGTGACCAGTGGGGAATTTCCGATGCGCCCCACATGACGATGACGGATTTATTCGCCACGCGTTATATAGGACAACGTTTTTCTTTTGGCTATCCTGCGTGTCCGAACTTAGAAGACCAAGCGGTGTTGTTTGACCTGTTGCAACCCGAAGACATCGGGGTCACGCTGACAGACAGCGACATGATGGAACCCGAAGCATCCGTTTCGGCAATTGTGTTTGCACATCCAGAAGCACGGTATTTTAACATCGAAAAGGGGGGAGTATAGTGGAACTGTATTTTTTAGGTACGGGTGCGGGCATCCCATCCAAGCAGCGAAATGTCTCGTCACTTGCCTTAAATTTATTGGCTGAACGCGGGACAGTGTGGTTGTTTGACGCCGGAGAAGGAACGCAACAACAAATGCTACGTTCTCCGATAAAACCGAGTAAAATTGAGTACATTTTTATTACGCATTTGCACGGGGATCATGTATTCGGCTTGCCTGGATTGCTGACGAGTCGTTCGCACCAAGGCGGGCAAACCCCAGTGACTGTTTTTGGGCCCCGCGGGGTAGAAACGTTCGTGACGACGGCGCTCGAAGTGAGTGAAACCCGCTTGGAATACCCCTTGCATTACCAAGTGGTGACCGACGGATGGCGCTATGAAGACGACCAATTTGTGATTACTGCGGCATTGTTAGAACATCGCATCGCTTCGTATGGATACCGTATCGAAGAAAAGCCGATTCCTGGTGCCCTTGATGTCGCACGATTGCAACGAGAGGGCAGAGAACCCGGTCCGCTTTTTGCGCAACTCAAAAGGGGGGAAGACGTTGCGTTGCCTGATGGTACGGTGTTGAGTGGACAGACGTACTGCCAACCCCCGATTCCTGGACGGATCATCGTCATCTGTGGCGACACGAGGCCGTGTGAGGCGGTAAAAAAAGTAGCAGTGGGCGCAGATGTACTCGTCCATGAAGCGACGTACGCACACGAGCGTGCGGACCAAGCACGCCAATATTATCATACGACGGCGCAGGAAATTGCCCAGTGTGCCAAAGAAGCGGCGGTTGGTACGTTGATCATGACGCACGTCTCCTCCCGGTACCAAGAGGACCACTTGCACGTACTGCTCGAAGAAGCGCAAACAACCATGCCACACAGCCATATGGCGGAAGATTTTTGGTCTTACCCCATCCCGCGAAAGGACGAGGAAAAGCGCACACCGTCATGAGTGCGATCGACGTACAACAAGAGGGAAACCTCCTAATTTTTAACAGAAAAAAATTTAACAAAAGAACATGAATTCTCTTGTTATTTTCATCAAGATCACGTATGATAGTAGCACCCCCCTCTGAAAGTATAGAGAACACGTAGAGTGTATGTTGCGAACCCCGCACTTCCTCTACTACATATGCACATCACATTTGGAACGAAAGCATCGTCCAGTTATCACGGGTATCCTCGTGATTGCTGGGCTTTTTCTATTCCACTCATCGTACATATGTTCTTTTGGTGTTTGGTGTGGTGCGAATTCACTTTTTATCGCAAAGGAGCATGTGCAGTGTGGCGAAGAGGATTGGTCACTGGAATCGGTGTCGTGTGGATGATCGGTGCAGTGGGAGGATTTCACTGGTATGTTCGGGCGGTAGAACAGCGTGTTGCGTATGTGACGACATGGCAACCGACTCGCTGGATTGCCAGTGGGGAAGTGATCGACAGTGCGATGGTGCGGGAAGTACGCATTCCCGAAAGGGCGATCGTAAAAGACGGCTTGCGTCGTATCGAGCAGATTGTGGGGAAGAGCACGCTCATTCCGATGAGTGCAGACGAACAGTTTGTTGCTTGGAAATTATCGTCCAAACGAGTAGTGCCTACGGGAGATGAACGGTTTGTGAGTTTTCCGACCAATGAAGTGACGAATGTGGCAACGATTTTGCGCAAAGGGGACACCGTAGACGTATATGTTGAGTTTGGCAAAGCGGTCGTCATCGAGGGGCAATTGCGCGGGGCAGTGAAAGTCATCGAGGCCTTGCCGGTCGCAAGTGTGCGCACCGCAGAGGGGATCGAAGTGGTCACGCATACGGACGATGCTTGGTTGGCATTTTCGCACACCCCAGCCGTGCCTCCCTCGTCGTCCCCACATGCAGCGACAAAGCCTGCGATCAACACGTTTTTGATGACCCCCCAAGTGTACGAGGCGTATACGTTAGCCCAATTGTACGGACAGATCAAATTGACGTTGTCTCATCGCACGACGCCTCCTACGCACGTCGCTCGTGTGACGGACGATTTTAGGACATGGAAAACACATGTTATACACACAAATACGGAGAGAAAGGAGGAACAATCGTGAGCATACTTGTCGGCATTCATCACGCAGAAGGGTTGAAAAAACTGTTGCATCATGTGTCACTAAATGTCCCTTTATTGCTAATAGAAGACCGCCACACGATCTTGCAACAACTCCAAAAACCACATCGTGCCATTGTCATCGATGTCGCCTGTTTTGCAGACCATTTCCCGTGGGAACTTACCGGGATGCTCCGTCAGTGGCATCCTTCCACCCCGATATTGCTCCTTTCTAGTGAGACCGTGTATGACTCATTGTACCAAGAAGTATTAGAACGATTATGTGGAAAAGAGGGGATAGACGTGTTGCCGATCGGTCGAACTACCGCAGAATGGAATGAAGCGTTACTCGCCCAGTGGACACAGTGGGGTTTGGTGCAAGGGATACTCCCCCAAGAAATGTCGCGGGCATCCGAGGGAATCGTAGCAACCCTTTTCGCGGCCTCCCCAAAAGACGGTGCAACTACGGTGGCCCTCAATACCGCATGGGCGTTGGCACAGCATACTTCGCTGCGCATCGGCTTGCTCGACTTGAACTTAAAAAATCCTGAGCTGGGCTTGCTTTTGCCCAAGGCAGATCGTACACGCTCGAACATCGCCTTGCGGGCACGGTTGCAGACAGGGGCGTTGGAATCTTTGGCCTTGTGGGAAGGATGCGACAGTTTTCGGAAGTATCCCCATTTGCGCATACTACACGGCTCGCATCGCCGTGACACAGCCAGCGACGTGAGTGCACAGATGGTCGAAACATTGCTCCACACCGCACGCCACACGTTCGACATTACGCTCGTCGACGTGTCCTCATATCCAGACAATGCGGCGACCGTTTGTGCCGTGCGCGGTGCAAATATGCGGTTTTTAGTGGCACAACCCCAGATTAGCTCGTACGGATGGAGTATCGGGGAATGGTTTTCCTGTTACTGGCATGCGTGTGGTGTGACGCCGGAGTCCATGCACCTCATCATGAATCGGATGGAAGCACACCAAGAGAAACCCGAACACATTTCCCAATATTTGAACATGCCACTCGCAGCCATCCTCCCAGAAATCCCCTACCCCAAAAGGCGAAAATCGTTTGATGAAGGCGTTCCGTTGTATGAGCAACATATTTTTGAATACAACACAGCGATTCATCGCATTGCCTCACTCGTGACCAAACGACTCGGACAACCTGCTTTGCCTGTGCTCACGAAACAAAGACGGTACACCCTCTTTTCCCTTCGGACTGGCTCGGCGTAACTATTGAATCCCTATTGAAAACATACGCACAGGGACTCGCTGTTGTGCGAAAGAAGGGGTTTTCACCGATAGGGCAGATGTACTAAAATCGTGTTTCGCATAAGGCGCATCACCATGGAAAAAGGAGACGTGATAATATGCCGATGCCTGTACGCACGCCATTTCATCCGATGCAATACGCCCGTCATTTGCGTGACACCGCGCAGGAGGGGGTGCCTGCTGATGCATTCCCGCAGAGGAAAACTGTTAGTTTGCACGTGGCTTCACAGCACATTTCGGACCATCTCATGGAACGCGCCAAACAAGATGAAACGTTGTATCAAGACATCATGCAAGCCGGCTTGGGTGAGCCACATGCGCGAGAACGCATCAAAATCATGATTGCATCGTTGGTGCATGAATTTCAATGGGTCATCGACCCGCACACGTTATACGACCACGGATGTGCAACGGAAAGTCTGTTTGCCATGGTATGCGGGGCAGGGTTGATTGAAGACGTGAAACAATTGCCGGATGTGGAAGAAGTGCAAGTGATTGGGCGTCACATTTATGTCATTCGCCACGGGGAAACGGTGCTCCACACCCGCATGTTTTCGAGTTTGGATGAAGTGCGGATGATTCAAGACCGTCTTGCCTTATGCGGGAAAAAGCCGATCAGCGAACGACAACCTGTCGTACAATCGTATTTGTGGAATCGCTCACGGCTTGTCATGACCCGAGAACCGTATTCTGACGTCCCAAGCATTCACATTCGGAATTTTATCGTACAAGACGTATCGCTCCAAAAGCTCGTGGAGTTGGGCACGATCAATGCGCGCATGGCAGAAATATTGCATTTGTGCGTGCGTTATCATGCGAGCATCTTGGTCGGTGGCGGGACAAACACAGGAAAAACGACGTTGTTGTTTGCGCTGGCGCAAGAAATTCCCGAAGGCGAACGCATCCGCACACTAGAAACAGAGTTTGAGATCGCATTGCGCGAGCGGTTACGTGGGAACCGTAACATTTTGGCGGTGCGTGCCTGTGAACAAGCGCAGCTCCCGATGGAAGAGGCATTTAAGCCGTTGCTCGTCATGAGCCCTGAGTGGATCGTCGTGGGCGAAGCAAAAGGCGCAGAAATCGCCCAGATGGTGCAAGGGGCATTGCGGGGACACGATGTCATGGGAACGATGCATACGAAGTACCGTGAATCATTGCTCACAGACATCGTTGATATGCTCAAAATGGACGGGAGAACGCACGAAGAGGCGACCGCACGACGACGTGTTGCTCGCGCCTTCAATCTGATTGTGTTTTTACGTCGGGTGCAATGCCGTGGGCAGATGCGTCGTATCGTGACGGAAATTACCGAAATGTACGTCAATGAAGACGACCAACCCGTACTTCAACCGCTCGTGGAGTGGGATTATGACGCACAAGAGTGGGTTTTTACCGCGGTCACGTTTAGCAATCCGTTCAAAAACCACCTGGCATCCCGCGGTGCGAACGCAGCGACGTTTGCCCATACGGGGGTGTGGTCATGAACATCGGCATGATGACGTTGTGGACGGTATGTTGGGCAGTCGGATGTGCGCTCTGTATCGTCCCGTGGTGGATGTACGGGATGAAAACATACCCGGTTCGTTTGTCTAATAAAAACACGTTTTCTTTTTTGCGTCATGAGAAAATTTGGTGGCTTCGCAAGTGGGAACCGCTGCAAAAGCTCGAAGAAGCGATGTCTGTTCTTGGGATGAAACAGCCGCTAGAAACGGTACTCCTATGGAGTGGCGCCTTGTTTTTGCTCAGTGGAATTGGCATCGATGCGGGGCTCCTTGCTTGGGAAAGGCGTTACGTCTCGCTCGAACAATCCCAAACGGCACTTTCTCCGCTCGTCCTTAGCATGACCATGGCCGCATTGGGCGGATCCATCCCCTTTTTTTATATTATGTTTCGTGTACAACGGATGCGTCATCGCATTGCGCAAGATATGATGAAACTCGTCCAAAATGTGATCGGACATTACCAAGTCGATCGGACAATCCTCGAACTCATTGCACGTTGCAGTGAAGCGATGCCCTCTTATGTGTATGCCGAATGGAAACGATTGGAGATGCGGGCGATGCTGCACGGTTCGCTTGAGCAAGCGTTGTATGAATTTGCGGTACGCACACAAAACGTCTGGGCAGAAGACTTGGCAGACATTCTGATTTTGAAACACAAATACGGCAACGATGTGATTGCGGCTTTGCATAAATTAATGCTCGACATGCAAGTGGCACGCAAACAAGAGGAAACACGCATTGCCATGATTACGGTGTATCGGATTGGGACGGTTATTCTCGTGTTGTTTGCGATATTTACGGTAGTTTTTAATATTGCAATCGACGAGAATCATTATCGTTATTATATGATGTACCCGCTCGGGAAAACGATTATAATGGGGTCTATTTTTGTGATGTTTATTTCTCTGGTACTCGTCGTACGAGCGGGGAAACGAGCTTTTTGAATCATCAAAATAGAAGAGGATGCGGGGAAGAAAAAATGATACTGTGGTTTGAAATTTTATTTTTGAGTGGCTGTGCACTTTTCATCGTTGCAGGGGTATTGCCTTGGTTGCGCACACTGCCCATGGCAGCCCCGTTGAAACCATTGATTTTGTCGTATCGAGTGGCGAGTCGTTTGGGGCAGCGGATGTCTCGGGTACAGGAGGCGAAGGAAAGAGCGTTTGCACAACGGGCACGGATGGCAGGAGTACATTGGAACGTTTTGACGTACCAGCGGTGGTGTGCGATGGGGGCGTTGTGCGGAGGCGGTGCAATGTTCATCATGCTGATGGCGGTCTCAACACCAGGGGATGCATCCCAATGGGGCAAAGTGCTGTTTTTGACAGGAGCGTGTGGCGCACTAGGGGGGAGTTCACCAGCGATATATTTGCACATCCGCACGTCACAACGGCGCACGCAATTGCGCTATGAACTCTCTAAATTCTCTCATCGTTTGTACATTTGTGTGACGGAGAAGGCGGATTTGCGCGAAATGATCATCCGTGCAAGTCGTCCGCTACATCGGTTGCGCCCCCACATTCAAAAACTTGTCGCCCAGTGGTCGCATGACCAGCGCATGGCTTTAGAGACGTTCAAAGAAGAAATCGGGATTTCTGAAGTGTATCCGTTGGTCAATGCATTAATGGCGCTGAGTCGGGCGCACGTGGCGGATGTAGGGAAGTTGTTGCGCGAACATTCCCGCAGTTTGGACGAGACATTGCATGCGGAGTGGAATGGCAAAGTAGAAAATGCCCCGATATGGATTAGCCTGTATGTGATGGTCCCGTTTTTCGTTTGCTTGTTGCTCTTCATATACCCATGGATGATGACCGTGATGGAGCAATTGCGTGGGGGATTCATCTAAGTGACAAGCATCACGATTTCAAACCATGTCCCTGGAAAGGAGGTGAAAAAAGATGTGTAAGCTCGTCACTTCTCTCGTGTTGTCTGTCATCGTTGTCGGGGCAACGTTGGCCACATTTGGGGGTAAAATTGTGCCATCTGTATGGCAAGCGGGGAGTGCTACAGCGTCTTCCATCGCACAATCGTTTCCGTTAAGAGAGGAGTAAGCCTATTTTAACGAAGGAAAGGAGGTGAAAAAAATGGATAAAATCGCCGTAGCATTGGCATTGAGCGTGATTATGGTCGGCGCTGCCTTGTACATGGGCGGTACGGTGGCGGATCGTGCGACTGATCGAGGGAAGGACGTCGCTTCTTCACTCAATACAGTTGCCGTAAACGCAACAACAGGCGTGACGACGTTTACGACGCCGTAAACGTACGCGGAGGATGCAGGCAAGACGAAGGAAAGGAGGTGAAAAAAATGGATAAAATCGCCGTAGCATTGGCATTGAGCGTGATTATGGTCGGCGCTGCCTTGTACATGGGCGGTACGGTGGCTGATCGTACCACCGATCGGGGGAAGGACGTCGCTTCTTCACTCAATACGGTTGCCGTAAACGGAACAACAGGCGTGACGACGTTTACGACGCCGTAATGGATAAGATCATCGTTACGTTGACGTTGCTCGTGTTAGGTTTTGGTGTAACGTGGGGGATTATGAAAAGTGAGCACGGACTCGAACAAGTCGTGCGTGAAGGACAAGTTTCTACCGCCGATGTGTTGCGCCAGTTTGATTATGTCAGTGAGTAATACTAATACTAATTCCAAACTAAAACATCGATAAAATTCCAGTCTCACCCTGTAATACTTTTGATCGTGTATCCCGCTGGGAACCGATTTCTTTGCCAACATTTCCACATCATTGGCGTTATATCCTGTCAACGTGACGATTTCTTTGTTCTTCTTTCCCACGCCACCATATGCGACTACTTCTAACCGTTTGTATGCGTTCACATTTTTCTTCGTTTTTGCATTTCTCTTCTCAGCGCTATCGCATATTCTTTGTATCACACGCACGTTATTGTGTCGATACATTTGTTTGGAATTAGTATAAACACTGATTAAAAACGTCCATACCAAGGGACCCATTTCACAAGAAATCACTACGCTTTTTAACCAATAGGATTCCTGTATTCAATCAGTGTTTAGTATAAAAATGACGTGGGAGGGTTTGATGTGGCAAGGGGACATCGGCAACGTGGGGGAATGGATACACTCGTAATCTCGTTACTGGTTGTTCCCTTGCTCCTTTTTCTCAGTGTGCTGATTGTACCGTTTTTTGTGTATATGATGAAAGCAAACCATCTACATACGGTTGCCACACATGCGCTCAAGGAAGCAGAAACGATCGGATACGTCAGTGATGGAGTCATAGAAGCAACGAAACAAAGACTCGATTCCCTGGGATTTCCCAACATGAGCCAAAACGGAGTACAGTACCCTTCGTTTTTGGGAAGCACGCGCACAAAAGTGCGTCGTGATGATGCAGATCCTGTGATCACACTCGTTATCACCTATCCAGCTCCCGAAATTGTACGCTATGGACGTTTGATCGGCGCGACGACAGCCGATGACAAGGGGCGGTATTCACTCGTTTGGTACGGACGGAGTGAAGCGTATGAATAATCAGGGGGGAAACGTACATATTTTGTTGATTGGTTTGCTTGCATCGATGTTTTTGACCACCGTGTTTGTTGTCGCACTTCAACTGTTTCAAGCGACATCATTAAAATCATGGAGTAAATTAGCATTGGATCAGGCGACACATGCCGCGACGTTGAGCATCGACCACATGCAAGCCGCGCACGGGAAATTAGTATGGAACGAAGCAGAAGGGGAAACTTTTTTTTGGGAACTGCTCGCCAAAAATATAAAACTCGATGCTACTTTTCAGCCAGCGCCAACCAGTCGATTGCGACGTAAGCCCCATATTCACTTGCTTGAATTCGTGCGTGCTGCGACGTATCCGTTTACACTCAGACGTATTATCACAGTGGATGATGAAGACGGACAAAAGATTACACGAACGATCGATGTGACGGTGTATGGTCCGTCTGTCGTTGCCGTCATGGAGGTGCATTATCCGTTTGGAGGAGGGATGCGGTCAATCGTCATTCCAAGTGTTTCCAGTGTGCGATATCGCTGAATGTTTTCTAACTCGATCATTTAGAAAAGAAATTTTTAGGAAATTCTTGTTCGTCATCCTATGTCGGGAAGGGAGAATCAAAGAGGCAACGCCTCCTTGCAGTACTTTATGCATAGGGGAGGGATGTTTTTTGGTACGGGCGAAAACGTGGTGCATGAAAACGCAGGCGTTTTTGCGTCTGCGGATAGAGGGGCACAAACGACGAAAAGGAGCGTACGAAAAATGGTCAATTGCATGCAAATAGGGTATAATCTAAGCAACCTTGGTATCAAGAACACCGTGCCTCCGCTAAGACATGTTTGGGGAGCACGTACGTACACCAAAAGCGCAATCCCCCACGGGGAGATTTTATACGCGTGTGGTACAAGGAAATTGGAAAACCGTGCGTAAAAAGCAGAACACAAAGAAAGCGTATCACGCACGGTGTGTGCGGATGCGTTCACACAAACATAAGAACAAAGGAACAGGAACAAAGTCGGTGATACCCCATGATTACATTTTCAAGCAGTTGATCATGGCGTTTCCCCAAGAGTGCATGGAGCTGTTTTATCCAGAATTGGAAGTACAGTTGGACTTTACGGAAGTGCGGTTTTTGATGCAGGAATTACTTGTCGACTTCATTGGAAAACGAGTTAAAATTTTGGATTTGTTGATGGAGGTAAAGCAAAGGGGCACAAAACACGTAGTTTTGGTGCTTTTTGAGCCCCAATCGTATTGTGACAAGGCGTTTGCGGAGCGGATGTTCATGTATTCTTTTCGCATTTGGAATGCAAATCGTGAGAAAGGACATGCGTTGATCCCCATCGCAATCCTCATCGGGAAAGGGACGAAAAATCTCCCAGACACAATGACGATTCGATCATTCGGTGAAGAAATGTTCACACACAAATATCGTAAAGTGGTCCTGTGGAATTATAATTGGAAAGAGATGCAACATTCAGACAATCCGGTGGTTGCAGCGTTACTCGTACAGATGAAGCATGGAGCTGAAGAGCGACCACAAATACGGATAGCGTATTTGAAGATGATGCATCGCTTGAAGGGGAAAGTTGATGAAGCACGGTACATGTTTTTGATGGCGATGGCGGACGCATATTTTCAGCCGACGAAGGAGGAAGACGAATTGTTATTCGAACAATTAGACATTGAACAAAGGGAGGAAATGGTCATGGAATTGATGCCGGCATGGAAACGTTGGGGGTATGAAGAAGGCATAGAAAAAGGCATAGAAAAAGGCATAGAAAAAGGCATAGAAAAAGGCATAGAAAAAGGCATAGAAAAAGGCATAGAAAAAGGCATAGAAAAAGGCATAGAGAAGGGTATGGCAGCGGTAATTATGAAGTTGCTCAAAAAAGGGTTTACGGCGGAGGAACTAGCCCATACCGTTGAAATGCCTGTGGAGCACATCCAAAAGATTGCGCAATCTTAGAAAAAGTAGTGTATATTTTGCTGGTTTGATTATATGACAGGTAAAAACAGTAGTAACGGGGGCACCTGAAATCTTTGTAGCTTAGAGGATAAAAGGGAAGGCATGGGACGAATTGACCGCGGGAAAAATAACTGCTATTCTATTCCAGTAAAGAAAATAAAGGAGTTGATGGCATGAACGTATTGTACGTGAAAGCAAGTCCCAAGCCAGAGGAAATCTCGTTTAGTCAAAGCGTTGCACGCGTTGCATTGCATAGCATTGCACATACGCACCCAACGTATACGATAGAAACGTATGATTTGTACGACGGACCTTCCCCTGAAATTAACAATGATGTGCTTGAAGGGTGGGAAAGCCTACAGTCAGGAATGAGTTTTTCTGATCTCAACGATCGCCAAAAAGTGAGCATCCAAGCGATGAACTTTGCCTTAGAAAAGTTTCTTCGTGCGGATCGGATCGTGATTTCGTCTCCGATGTGGAACTTTGGTTCTCCCCCAAGACTCAAAACATTTTTGGATTGCATCGTGATTGCAGGAAGAACCTTCAAGTACACCGAAACAGGGCCTGTCGGCTTAGTTACAGGTAAAAAAGTTCTGCATATTATTTCTAGTGGGGGCATATATAGCCACGGACAGGGTGCTTCTATTGCATTTAGTCAAAAGCATACCGAGGCGGTGTTTGGATTTTTGGGCGTGACGGATGTTAAGACAGTATGGGTTGAAGGCGTAGCCATGGTTCCTCGAGATCAAACGGATACGATTAAGCAAGCCGCGATCGAACAAGTGCATGCGTTGTTGCCCGATTTTTTGGCGTAACGCACATGCCCATGTACTGTACGTTGGATCAAAAAAGCAAACATTCGTATGGAATGTTTGCTTTTTGCATATTCGTACGGAATGTTTGCTTTTTGCATATTCATTTTTTCACTCCGTCATGACAGTCTTTTCTCCTAAAGAGTGATGCGGTTGATCAAAAATAACTTTACGTAATGTAAGTCCGAGTACAATCGCCCCAACCGCCAAACATACAATAATCCAGTAGGCGTCGTGAAAAGAGTGGACTGTTGCTACACGCAACGTATCTCCAGATTGTATATGGTAATTCGTGCGCATGACGATCGTGCTCGTCAAGCTTGCAATCGCCAAAGAAGAAACAACTTGTTGCATGGCACTCGTCAGCGACGATACACGACTAATCAGGTGGGGGGGGGCGGTTTGCATCAGATACGTGTTGAGAGAGATGTAAGACAAGCCCATGCCTACCCCAAATAATATGCGAGGAATCAAAAAGTCTATCGCAGTATCTTCGGGTGTAATGTGAGTCAACAAAATTGCCCCGACCGTTACAGCGGAGAGTCCTACGGCAATGAGTGGGCGTAACCCGATTTTATCATACAGTCTTCCTCCGATTGGCATAAACACCGCCGCAGATAACGCTTGGGGCAACGTCCACAATCCTGCATCAAATGCAGACATCCCCATGGATAATTGCATATAATAAGGGATGAGGAATATCGCCCCAAACATCACAAATTGCATCAACCATTGTGTCATCACACCCCGTGAAAACATTGATGATTGGAATACCCGAAGTTCTAATAACGGCTGTCCTTTCATCCGTAGTTCGACGGCAATAAAAGCGAGTAACGCAATGGTCCCAACAACGATCCCCCCCACCGTATACCCCGATGTCCAACTCGTTCCCCCTTCACTGATACCAAAGGTGAGAGACGCAAAGGCGAGAGGACCGAGGAAAATACCAAACTTGTCTAACGACGTCGTGGATTGGCTTTCGAGTTTGGGTATCCACCGTAGGGAAAATAAAATCGACACAATGCCCACAGGCAAGTTGAGCAAAAAAATCCATTCCCAGCGAACATAATCGATCAAATAGCCCGAAACAATCGGACCTAGAGCAGGAGCTAATAAAATCGGCAAGCCAACCATTCCCATGATCGACCCTGCTTTTTCACGTGGTGCAATTCTGAAAATCATCGCTGTTGAAATGGGCAAGACCATGCCTCCACCGAGTCCTTGCAAAATGCGATATACGATCAGTTGAGGGGCGCTTGTGGCGAGTGCACATAGCAGGGAGCCCAGTACGAACAGTACTAAAGAAGTGATGTATATGCGACGTGCTCCATAGCGATCAGACAACCATCCCGCCAATGGGATGACGGCAGCTTGTGCTAACGTGTAGCCTGTAATCGTCCACTGTACAATTTCTAACGTGGAATGAAAATGGTTTTTAAGTTCATAAACGGCTACATTCATTGCTGTTGAATCGAGTACGACCATAAAAATACCGACAATAATCGTGAGAAGTGGGGCGATTAATTTTGGGTGTGTATTCATCCGTAACGCTCCTCTAACGAAAGGGGGATTGTGTAGCAACAGACAGACAGCTGATGTGTGGAGGAAGGTACAATAGCGCGTGTACGCTTCCAGCGCATCTTTGCGTAATCTTATGAACTCGTTATTGAAAACTACATACGGTAGATTTCCTTTTGCGAGGAAAGCAAAAGTCGTTTAATTAAGGCGGAAAAGGCGCCACCTTTCCACTGGGGTATATGTATCGAAAAAGTGTTTCGTATCACGAGGAAGGAAACGACGTTTATAGCATGATAGGATCATGTTCGCCTACTCCTATTTCTACTGGAAGGAATGAGACACGATGAACGAAAATCAGCGTGACGCAGAGCGCCAACAAAATGAGCATTCGATCCACAACCCTACGTTTAGTTTGCCATTGCTCGCATGGTATCATCATGCACAACGGGATTTGCCATGGCGCAAAAGTAGCAATCCGTACCACATTTGGGTGTCTGAAGTGATGCTTCAACAAACGCGAGTACATACAGCAATCCCCTACTATGAACGGTTCATTGCGTTGTTTCCAGATGTGGTGACGTTGGCAAAAGCTCCTGAGCAAGCGGTGCTCACGGCATGGGCAGGATTGGGTTATTACGCCCGCGTCCGGCATCTGCATCAGGCCGCGCAGCAAGTCGTTTCTCAACATGATGGCGTCATTCCCGATAAGATGGAGGCATTTCGCTCCCTAAAAGGGGTTGGGGCATATACCGCAGGCGCAGTAATGAGCATTGCGTTTCATCAACGGGCGTCCGCAGTCGATGGCAATGTGATGCGTGTGTTTTCACGATATTTTGGTATATACGAAGACATTACCAAAAATACGACACGAGTCGCCATGGAACGACTGCAATACGACCTCATCCCTGAGGGAAACGCAGCTACATTTAATCAGGCTTTGATGGAATTCGGTGCGCTCGTGTGTACGCCGAAAACCCCCTCCTGTGACACCTGCCCGCTCCTAAAAAGTTGTATTGCTTTCGCACGAAAGTGTGTGCATGAACTTCCCCTAAAATCCAAGGCAAAACGACCAGTCGTGGAAAAAAGATGGGTTGCCCTCCTCGTGCGTGCAGAGGATGGCTGCATCTTATTTCGCCAACGTCCGCCAGAAGGGTTGCTGGCAAACATGTGGGAGTTGCCCCACCAATTGCACTGTGACAAACAACAAAGTGAAGGGGAGTATCAAATTTTTGAATGTCCGTATGCGAATATCTCAAGCGGGGTATCTCATCTCACGTTACACCCGACGTGGAGAGAACAGCTTGGTTTTTCCCGTAAAACAATGGAATACGCTCCATACGGTTCACCGCTTACAGTGGAACATTATTTTAGTCACATTCACTGGCATATGACCGTATTTGCGTATGTTCTTTCTGGTGCGAGAATTCCCCCCCTTTTGCCCACGTATCGCTGGATTCACCCAAAAGAAACGTCGATTTTTCCGTTGCCTACGGTGTTCCAACGCATTATCGCACACGATTTTCACCACCCGCATACGAAACACTGATTAAGACTAAACACTGATTAAAAACGTCCATACCAAGGGGCCCATTTCACAATAAATCACTGCGCTTTTTAAGCAATAGGATTCCTGTATTCAATCAGTGTTTAGTATTAGTATTAGTCCTTCTGTGTCACCGCAAAATGAAAGGAAGCCGTCTTGACGGCTTCCACGCAAATACATTCGGGCACATCATTTTGCTATTGGCGACACGATTGGTAACGTGCATCGACAATTTCCCAGTCAATATGCTCAAAAAATACTTCTACATAATCTACACGTTTGTTGCGGTATTTTAAGTAATACGCATGTTCCCATAAGTCTAAATTCAAAATCGGATTAAATCCGTGCATATGGGTAGAGTCTTGATTTGGCATCGTCGAGATAACGAGTTTTCCGAAACAATCCACAGACAAAAACGCCCAACCGGAACCAAAATGACCCATCGCAGCTTTTTTGAAATTTTCCTTGAAGCTATCGTATCCCCCGAGTTCTTGGGCGATGGCTTGTGCGAGTGTTCCGACGGGACGAGCACCCATACTGCTATCTTTCAACGGTTTTAAGGTCTCCCAAAAGAGCGTATGGTTGGCGTGTCCCCCTCCGTTGTTCCGCACGATCGTCCGAATATCCTCTGGAATCGACGGCAAATTGCAGATCAATCTGTATACATCATACGTTTTTAAATGGGGATATTTCTCCAATGCAACATTGAGGTTGTTAATGTACGTGCCGTGGTGTCGCTCATAGTGAATGTGCATCGTCTCTGCATCAATAAACGGTTCTAACGCATCAAATGCATACGGCAGTGTCGGTAGCTTGTGTTCCATGGTGTGCATGACCTCCCAAAATTAGTAGCAAGCTCATTGTTATTATCTCTGATTGCTACATAAGATGCAACCGCATCGCAGGGAAAGTTTGCAAACGTCGCATGATCTCGTCTTTGTTTAACGCAACGATCGGATGAAAGTTTCCCCATTAAATCCATATTTTCCAGCGACATCTTTTCGTTGTAAGGCCATATTGAAATCATACACGAACTCACTAAACGAATAAGAAGGGGAAATGTATTTTTGGATGATAAATTCCACCGCTTGACGACTATTTTTTCGTTGATCCGCTTCGATCAATTCACGGTACACATTGACATTGCCACGTCCGTGTATGCGCTCTACTTGGGTGCGCAAATACTGCCCAAAAAGATAAGATTTCGCATAGCTCAATCCATCGCCATACCACTCCGTGACGTCTCGAGTGTGCCGATCTGGGGCGCGATTGAACGCATCAATATTTTCCTGCAAGCCATCCAACCCGATGCGCGAAAAATAAAGATGGGAAGCCGCTTCGGAAAGGGCCTCATTTAGCCATACTTCTGAGAAGTTGCGATTGGCGACATGTTGTAACTCATGAATGAGCACACGGTTGAACGTTGTTTTTGCATCAGCGTTTTCATTTAGTACCAATGAATCATCTAAGTAAATGGTTTCACCAAAATTCGGGAAATTCGTACCATTGAAGTAATTTTCTACAGATTGATCTGCGTAGTTGACGTATCCGTTCGTGCCAGCCGGCAAATTACTGACGAGTACATCCACCTTCGCATTTCCATCAACATCGGGCAATGGATAAAAATATTTTTCTATGATCGGTGAAATCAGGGGGTCGTATCCATCCATGAACAAAGAAAGTCTTTTTTGGATTTGCGAATTCACGAAAATATTCTCCGCCCACATATCCATGCCGTTCGCACGGACGAGCAACGAGGTGTTCATATTTTTTGTTCTGTTGCGTCTAAAATCGGTATATACACGATATACCTTGTTGCCTGTTGTCGGTTGGAATGTCACTTTCAACTGATTGGATTGGACATTTTCACGGGAGAGTTGGGTCCCTTGACGAAAACGAAATTGTGTCAAGTCCACCCCGTCGAGAGTATAACCACTCTTCGGTAAAAATGTGATCAAAGCATTGTATGCTTGGAAGGGGAAACTTTCAACCCCTGCAAAAGATTCTCCTTTAGACCACGATACCGCAATATCAAAAGTGTTTCCATAGTAGTAAGAAAAAAACAGACTTCCTGTTGCCGGTTGAAGTTGCGAAAGATTGATGGGTACGATTTGTCGTGAAGTTGCAGTTGCTTGTGCAGGACGAAAAAAAGTGCCTGCCAAAATGAGGGTGACCATCAGCAGTGATCCCCGTATGAACAAACGCCACATACGAGCCCCGTGAATGCTAGTCATCGTGCCATTCCTCCTTAAGTAAAATGGTATGATGTGGCTACTTTGTATATCAATATAGATATGCTATCGGAAAAACCGCCTTTTTTTCTTAATCCTAACAAAATCGAGCCTATGTACGCAATTTTCCATAAAAAGGATTCATTATGAAAAGGGCGCCGTTATAAAACAAATTGTGAAAAATTATCTTGCCGTGAACATGCGCATTTTTTCCTATTTTTATGAGTAGAATGCACTTTATAGAGAGACCCAAATGTGATTTCCTGCGTGCGACGATCCCCATTCACATCCGCTTCCCTTTGAACGCTATGATACGAAACTATTTTATCAAGAAACGTTATCGTTGTCAATTTTAACTGTAATTTAGTGTTGTATTTTATCGCAAAGTTGCCGTAAAAGGAGAATGAAAATGCCACTCACAAAAAAGTGCGGTCATCCGTCGAGGAAAGACGGCGCCGCACCAGCAAAAGGAAAGGTTACTTGTGAGAGTTATATCGAGCATATGACGTAATTTCATGCACATGATGATACTAAAAATGGGTTGAATACAGCTATCCTGTTGGGTAAAAGTCCCCTTGCTTTCACATTAAATAAATCCCTCTGCATCGATGTTTTTAATCAGTGTTTAATATGATTTCAGCGTAAATTTTGAAAGAACGTTTCCCCATTAAACCCATATTTCCCGATGAGGTCTTTGCGCTGCAAGGCGAGGTTAAAGTCATTGACAAATGCACTAAAGGTAAGGGAAGGAGAGATATATTTTTGGACGACCGTTTCGACGGCTTGGCGACTCGTTTTGTAACGATCGGCTTGGATCAATTCCGCGTAGACGTTTATTTTCCCTCGCCCTTGGATGCGTTCGATTTGGGTGCGCACATATTGCACAAAAAGATAAGATTTTGCATAGCTTAATGCATCGCCAAGCCAGTAGGTCACATCTCGGGAATAACGATTTGATGCACTATTAAACGCTACGATGTTTTCTTGCAAACCAGGGATTCCGATTTGATTGTAGTACAGGTGCGAGGCCGCTTCGGACAGCCCTTCATTTAACCACGTTTCCGACCATGCGCGATTGGCGACGTGCTGTAACTCGTGGATAAGTACACGGTTAAAATAGGCTTTGTTCGTACTCGTAAGCACTTCATCATCCAAATAAATGGTCTCCCCGAAATTCGGACGATTCCATCCTTCTATATAGGGAGAAGTGAATTGATCGGCGTAGTATACGTATCCCGCAACGCCACGTGGCAAGTTGGTGACGAATACGTCGACTTTGCCATTGCCATCGACATCGGGCAGTGCATAGAAGAAATTTTCGACCAATGGGCGCAGGAGATCGTCATAATCCCCCATATAAGAGGAGATTAAATTGCGGTTGCTCGCCGAATTCACCGCATTTTGAAGCCATATGTCACTTTGTTTGGAGCGATGCGTTAATGTAGACGGAAAAATGGACGAACCCATCGTTTCTAAATTTGTAAATACGCGGTATGGCTTCGTAGAAGACGTCGGACGAAATGTGACGAGCAATTCGTTGGCCGCACTTCCTTGCGCAATCTGTGTAGCGCGATCAAAACGAAAATCACGGACATTCACGCCGTCAAACGTATAGCCATTATGCGGAAAAAAAGTCAGTCTTGCGGTATAAATCGACAAGGGGAAAATTTCGATTCCACCCCAAATGCCGTTTCTTGACCAAGAAATGTTGGCGTAAAATTCTTTAGCATTGACTCGGGAGTAATACAACTGTCCTGTGGTTGGTTGGATGACAGAAAGGTCGATTGGGGTGACTTTTTTAAGGGAAGCGGTGGTTGTACTTTTTAACGGAGGAGATTTCGTAGCAAAAGCATGCGATGGAGCAAAGAGAAGTGCAACTGCCAACATGAACATACGCCAAGGGTGTTTCGTACGTGTTTTGGACATCGTGAACGCCTCCTTAGTGTAATATAAAGTTGTCAAGCAAAATCCCGATTGTTCCGCATTTCTTTGGAATCTCTTCCTTGAATCACGCCTTGTTGCTTCCCAGAACCCCCTGTCATTTTGATCGATAGCGCTAAGAAAGCACAACATGTTCCCGTTATTTTATGCAGTACGGTGGGATGTGAAACGAATCACGATTTTAAACCATATCCCCCAGCGAAAAGGCTACGCTCTTTCCGCCTCGGTGAAAACGCCTTTTGCTTTCCTGCAAGAGGAATCCCACCGTGTATATGTTTTCAATACGTGCTTCGTGTGCAGTGCGCACATTTTTGGGGGCACGAAAATCACCGAATAAAAACTGCGATAAAATTGTAAAATCATGGGAACAAAATCAGTATATACCGAGAGTGTACGCAAAGTCAACCATAATTTTATATTTTTATAAAATAAAAAAATATACGAGATTCAAATGATTCATCTGCTGGGTTGCACAGTGAATCGCCCTGCTGTATAATAGTCAAAGAAAGTCAAAGTCAGCATAGATCAGGCGGTGAGTCGATTGGTTCGAAATACAACAGCATTGATCGAACAACACCTCAAACAGTTGTTGCAACGCAGTACGGACGGGAAGATTGAGTTGCAACGGAGCGAATTGGCGGAGCGTTTTTCCTGTGTTCCCTCGCAGATCAACTACGTCATCAGCACGCGGTTTACCCCCGTACACGGATACATTGTCGAGAGCAAACGAGGTGGCGGAGGGTACGTACGTATTCAGCAGTTGGTGCTTTCGGCAGATGATGCGTGTTTTGTTCGTGTTATGCACCAGATTGGGGAAGCGATTGACCAGCAAACGGGCGAGGCGATCGTGCAACGACTCGTCGAGGCGCAGTGGTTACACGACACATTAGCAGGCGTATTTCAAGCGGCCATTCATCGGGATGCGTTGCCTTTGCCCTTGCCCCTTCGGGACCATGTGCGTGCACGTCTTCTAAAAGCGATGATCACCGCAGTTTTACGTGATCGTACGTTTGGACAACATCCATTTGGCTAAACTGGAGGACACGGTGTGTGCATGTGGGGATTTTTCCTGTACGTATTTTCAGGGTGAGGAGGTGGGAACGATGATTTGCCAACATTGCGGACAGCGGCATGCACAAGTGCACGTGACGAAGATGATTAACGGCGTGAAAGCTGAGATGCATTGGTGTGAAACGTGTGCGATGGAAAAAGGGGAGTTGCCCCAGATGGGCATTGGCTTTTCGCTCCATCAGTTGTTGTCTGGGTTTCTCGAGCACGACAGCGAGAACGCAACGGTCAAAAACACCGGGAAACACGAGCCCCGTTCGAAAAAAACGACGTTGCGCTGTGCGTCTTGTGGCATGAATTATGCACAATTTAGCAAAGTAGGACGACTTGGGTGCGCCGCCTGCTACACCCATTTTGGAGAGCGACTCAAACCCATGCTCAAACGCGTGCAAGGGGGGATGGTGCACGTGGGGAAGTTACCAAAGCGTGGGACGGAACGTGTGCAACTCAAGCGACGAATTGAGCAGTTAAAATTGCAATTGTTGCAGTTGATTGCCAATGAAGAGTTTGAGCAAGCGGCTACTTTACGGGATCAAATTCGTATTTTGGAACGGGGGTTGAGCGAGCATGAATAACACACCTCAAAAACCCAATGGGCTTACGACGAGCTTATGGATGCAGTCGGGTGGTCCTGACACGGATGTTGTGGTTTCGAGTCGCATTCGCATTGCCCGCAACGTGACGTTCGAACCGTTTCCTCGCGTCGCTACCGCTACACAAGCCCAACACGTGTTAGAACGCGTCCGACAGGCTGTCCGTCAGCCGGCGTTACAGACGTTTTCGCCGTTGCAATGGATGTCGCTCGAGGGCGCATCGAAACTCGATGTTCGTATTTTGGTGGAAAAACACTTGATTTCTCCGCACTTGGCAGAACAATCAGAACATGCGGCGGTTATTATCGGCAAAGAGGAAGCAGTCAGTATCATGGTCAACGAAGAAGACCATCTACGCATGCAAGTGTTGTATCCAGGATTTCAGTTGCAGTCGGCTTGGGAGCTGGCATCAGACATTGATGAAGCGTTCGAAGGGGAATTGGAATACGCCTTTGATGACCAGTGGGGGTATTTGACGAGTTGCCCTACGAATGTCGGTACGGGAATACGGGCGTCGGTGATGATGCACTTGCCTGCCCTCGTGTTGACGCAACAGATGAACCGTATTTTGCAAGCGATCACCCAAGTCGGGTTGGCGGTGCGCGGCTTGTACGGAGAGGGCAGTGAAGCAACAGGGAATTTGTTCCAAGTATCGAATCAAATTACTTTGGGACAAACCGAAGAAGAAATTATCGAAAATTTGCACAGTGTCGTCAAGCAACTCACCGAGCACGAACGAACAGCCCGCAGTCATTTATTCGAGGAAATGCGTACGAAAATTACCGATCGTATCCGTCGCTCGTATGGAATTTTGTGTTATGCGGAGGACATCGACTCCAAAGAAGCGGCGCAACGGTTGTCTGATGTACGCCTTGGGATCGACCTTGGCGTCATTGCGCACGATCCCGCATATACGATGAATGAATTGCTTGTGATGATGCAACCTGGATACTTGCAAAAACACTACGGACAAACGCTTTCTCCAGATGAGCGAGACGTGTACCGCGCCAAGTTGTTGCGGGAGTATATTCGCCCCCCTTCATCCTAGTGGGCATTCCCTGTGAGGAATGAATAAAGCGTCTGGTGGCGATTATATTTTGTAGAAAGTACGAGGAATGGTCACAATAAAAAATGTGGAGGTGCATGTACGATGATGTTCGGGAGATTTACAGAGCGAGCCCAAAAAGTGTTGTCCTTCGCCCAAGAAGAAGCGGTGCGCCTCGGGCATAACAACATCGGTACGGAACATATTTTACTCGGACTCATTCGGGAAGGGGACGGCATCGCCGCCAAAGCACTGTTAGGCCTCGGTTTGGGACTAGAAAAAATCCAAGAAGAAGTCGAGGCACTCATTGGGCGCGGACAAGAGCAACAAGCGAGCATCGCCTACACGCCTCGCGCAAAAAAAGTGATTGAGCTGTCGATGGACGAAGCGCGTAAATTAAGTCATACGTACGTCGGGACGGAGCACATGCTTCTCGGACTCATCCGAGAGGGGGAGGGTGTGGCAGCGCGGGTACTCAATAACCTCGGTGTCAGCCTTAATAAAGCGCGTCAACAAGTGTTGCATTTGCTCGGCAATAACGAGGCGACTTCGTCGGCGCATACGCATGCTCCGGCGAACGTGAGTACACCGACGTTGGATTCGTTGGCGCGTGATTTAACGGCGATCGCACGGGAGGGCAACCTTGACCCGGTCATTGGACGAGCCAAAGAAATTGAACGGGTCATCCAAGTACTTAGCCGCCGCACCAAAAACAACCCCGTACTCATCGGTGAACCTGGCGTGGGGAAAACGGCGATCGCCGAAGGGCTGGCGCAGCGCATTGTCTCCAATGAAATCCCCGAAACGTTGCGCGACAAACGGGTGATGACACTCGACATGGGGTCGGTCGTTGCAGGCACAAAATATCGCGGAGAGTTTGAAGACCGCTTAAAGAAGATCATGGAGGAAATTCGTCAAACGGGCAACGTAATTTTGTTTATTGACGAATTGCATACGCTCATCGGGGCAGGGGGGGCGGAGGGAGCGATCGATGCTTCGAACATTCTCAAGCCGTCGTTGGCACGCGGGGAACTACAATGCATTGGGGCAACCACGCTCGACGAGTACCGCAAGTACATCGAAAAAGACGCGGCGTTAGAACGGCGTTTTCAACCGATCACCGTCGATGAACCGACGGTAGACGAAGCGATTTTAATATTGCATGGGTTGCGGGATCGGTACGAAGCGCATCACCGTGTGAAAATTACCGATCAAGCGATCGAAGAAGCGGTGCGTCTGAGCGATCGATACATTTCGGATCGGTTTTTGCCTGATAAAGCGATCGATCTCATCGACGAAGCGAGCTCCAAGGTGCGGTTGCATTCGTACACCGTGCCCCCAAACTTAAAACAACTCGAAATGTCGCTGGAAAACGTGCGCAAAGAAAAAGACGCAGCGGTACAAAGTCAGGAATTCGAAAAAGCCGCTTCCTTGCGGGACACGGAACAAAAACTGCGTGATGAGCTGGATTTGACGAAAAACGAGTGGAAAGAAAAACAAGGGCGCACAGATTCCGAAGTCACCCCCGAAGACATCGCCCAAGTCGTTGCCAGTTGGACGGGGATTCCCGTGGTGAAGTTGGCAGAAGAAGAAACGCAACGTTTACTAAAACTCGAATCCATTTTGCATGATCGTTTGATCGGACAAGACGAAGCCGTCAAAACGGTGGCGCGTGCGGTGCGTCGTTCTCGTGCTGGACTAAAAGACCCCAAACGTCCGATTGGTTCGTTCATTTTTCTCGGGCCCACTGGGGTGGGGAAAACAGAGCTCGCGCGTGCTTTAGCGGAGGCGATGTTTGGCGATGAGCAAGCCGTGATCCGCATCGACATGTCCGAGTACATGGAAAAGCATGCGACATCCCGTCTCGTAGGGGCCCCTCCAGGATACGTGGGCTATGAAGAAGGAGGACAACTCACCGAAAAAGTACGGCGCAAACCGTATAGTGTCGTCTTGCTTGATGAAGTCGAAAAGGCACATCCTGAGGTGTTTAACATTTTGCTTCAAGTGCTCGAAGACGGCAGACTCACCGACTCCAAAGGACGCACCGTCGATTTCCGCAACACACTGATTATTATGACATCGAATGTCGGAGCGGACACGATCAAAAAATCAACGACACTTGGGTTTTCTTCCATGGACACAGCAGCATCGGCCCGTTCCCAGTACGAGGCCATGCGGGAAAAGGTGCTGGCTGAACTCAAACGTAGTTTTCGTCCTGAATTTCTAAATCGGATCGATGATTCGATCGTCTTTCACCCGTTGGATGAAGGGCACATTGCCCAAATCGTCACGCTGATGGCCAATGAGTTGCGCAACCGTCTCAAAGAACAAGACATCGATTTCAGTTTGACCGATGCGGCCAAAGCGTATCTTGCCAAAGAAGGGTTTGATCCGACGTATGGAGCGCGTCCGTTGCGCCGTGCGATCCAAAAGCACATCGAAGATCGGCTGTCCGAAGAATTGTTGAAAGGCACGATCACCAAAGGGGATGTCGTCACCATTGACGAACAAGACGGCGTGTTGATCGTACAAAGTCATTTGCAACCGATCGTATAGCGTGCACATGCCGCCTTTTTCCACGCATTGCTTTGTGCGTGCGTGGGAGGGCGGTCGTCTGTGTGTCGTGCATGCAAGTCGAATCACGATTTCAAATCAGATCCTCCAGCGGAAAGACAGCGCCCTTTCACCGAGGTGAAAAGGCCTCTTGCTTTCACGCAAGAGGGATCTCCCTGTGTATATGTTTTCAATACGTGATTCGCATGAGTCGTGCAAAGAGAAAGGACAACGCAATGACAAAAGTCAAAGTACAGTACGTCTGTGAATCATGTGGGACGATCGCCGCCAAGTGGTTTGGCAAATGCACGGCATGTGGTGCATGGAATGCATGTGTCGAACAGGCGACGCCACCAAAGCCAGATCGACATGCCGTACGCGGGGAGGAAACGTCTCGTCCTCAGCTCATCGAAACGATCGTCACTGCGGACGAAGCGCGATGGGACACGGGCAGTCAGGAATTTAATCGCGTGCTCGGCGGGGGGTTGGTCGCGGGGTCTTTCGTGCTCGTCGGAGGGGACCCTGGCATCGGCAAGTCTACCTTGTTGCTGCAAACCGCCTACCATATGGCACAACATGGACAACGGGTGTTGTATGTCTCGGGGGAGGAATCTGCACAGCAAATTAAGATGCGTGCGGAGCGACTCGGATTACAGCGCATCAAACTGTATGTCTTATGTGCGACGAACATGGAGACAATCGAACAAAGTGTGTTCGATATCACGCCTGATGTGATGATCATAGACTCCATCCAAACGGTATACCATGCGCACATTCCTTCCACCCCAGGGAGTGTCGCACAAGTACGCGAATGCACCGGTACATTTTTGCGATTGTCCAAACAACGCCAGATGGCCACGCTGTTGGTCGGGCATGTCACAAAAGAAGGGACGATCGCAGGCCCACGGATGTTAGAGCATATGGTCGATACGGTACTTTCATTTGAAGGGGAACGACAACATGCGTATCGGCTGTTGCGCGCGATTAAAAACCGGTTTGGATCGACGAATGAACTTGGCATGTTCGAAATGGTCGACCACGGACTCATCGAAGTTACGAACCCCTCGAAACTGTTGTTGGCGGAACGGCTACACGGGGTGGCGGGTTCGGTCGTCGTGGCGAGCATCGAAGGGACACGTCCTGTGCTCGTGGAAGTACAAGCACTCGTCACGGCAACGCATTTTCCCTCTCCGCGGCGCATGACAACCGGCATCGATACGAATCGGTTGCACCTCCTTGTCGCGGTATTAGAAAAAAGAGTGGGGCTCCATTTGCAAATGCAAGATACATATGTCAACGTAGTAGGGGGGCTAAAACTCGATGAACCTGCGGTGGATCTCGCCATTGCTGTTGCTTTGGCATCGAGTTTTCGTGATCGTCCGACCCCGTCTCATGACCTTGTTTTTGGTGAAGTTGGCTTAACAGGGGAAGTCCGAGGCGTCTCCCGCGTCGATCAACGGGTACAAGAAGCGGTGAAAATGGGCTTTCAACGTATTATATTGCCTGCAAAAAGTGTGCATGCCGGCATCGCACCGCAAGGGGTTGCGCTGATTGCAGTGCAGTCGGTAGAAGAAGCATTGCAAGCGCTGTTGGGGTAAAGGATGCTTGTCGTTTGGTAATTTGTACGAAATCGGGTATAGTAAGAGCAGGAGTGGATGAGTGATGATGTGGCGTACATTGCCCAACTGGTTTACGATTGGTAATTTGTTTCTCGGGATTGTAGCGATCATCATGGTATTTAATGCGCGTACGGATGTGGCGTCCATTTTGGTCATTGTGGCGATGTTGCTCGATGGGTTGGACGGGCGTGTCGCCCGTGCGTTGAATGTTCAAAGTGAGTTCGGCAAACAATTGGACTCGTTGTCTGATGTCATTAGTTTCGGGGTCGCACCTGCTTTTGTTATGTATGTGGCGGAGTTTCAACACGTGCACGCAGCCATTGGGTGGTTTGTGACTGCATTGTTTCCCATTTGTGGGGCGTTGCGCCTCGCACGGTACAATGTGCATGCGGGTATCCCTGGATTTTTTATTGGGTTGCCGATTCCTGTCGCAGGGGGGGTTCTTTGTACGCTTGCATTGTTCGCTGCCTCGATTCCGACATGGGTCATTGTCCTTGTCTCATTGGTCTTGTCGGTGTTGATGGTGAGTCAGGTGAAGTACCCAAGCATCAAAGAATGGCATTTTCCACGATGGGTGATCTGGGTCACGCCTATTTTTATCGTGGGGGTGACTACGGTGGCGATTTTTTATCCAGGATGGGTGTCAAAATTGTTGTTCGTGCCGTTGTTGTTGTATGCCTTGTTTGGGTTGCGCAAAAATGCCGAGTTTTTCTTGCGTCTGTCGAAAAGGCGAATTCGCCTCGCCTCGAAGTCAGCTGCGAAATCTTCCGCTTCACCTGAGAAGATCGAAAAGTGAACGACTACGAAATGGCGGATTTCATCGCTTTGCCAGCCGAAGTGGATAAGACTTTTTTTCAGGAATGCAGATTAGCGCATCGCTATACACGGCATCATATGAATTACATATTGAAAGCCAATGTCAACAGGTTAAGTGAATAATTAAAAAGTTGACTTTTTGATGATGGTGAAAATTGGATGATTCCATGTCTGAATGAAACTTTGATGATCGATGCTTTTTGGAAAACGTCAAAATTTTTTTGAATTGTCTTTTATTTGTAATATTTTTCGGAGAAACTCTTACTTTGTTGACATTGGATTGAAAACATTATCACAGCGGGATTCCTTTTGCGGGAGGATGACAAACTTAGGTGAAAATGGGTTTATAGCACATGTTTTACGAAGATAAAACGCGCAAAATGATGCCTCAAAAGCATTGTTTTTTTTTTTTTTTTTGTTATAGTTTTAATTATCAAATTGGTGCGTGTACCGGTTTGTGTAGTCACATCACAACGAAGAGGAGCGTGGACGAGGATGACGACAGGAATGATGAGAAAAACAATGGTGTATGCAGGATTGCTTGCGAGGACAGTGGGGATGGCGAGTGTGCAAGCACCAAAGCGCAGGGTGGACAACGGAAACATGGCGTCACCCTCGGTATAGGTGTGTATCGTGCGAGTCCCGTATTGAAAACAGTATGGGGGTTTACCCGACGGAGCAGGGGACTTGGAAGCGGGCGCGCAGAACTGACAGGATGTATGGTTTGAAAACGTGATGCGTATAAAAAAACCATGGGAGGGTACAAAAATGCGATATATGCAAAGCGGATTGACAAGACAGATGATGAACATGGTGCTCAGTATCGTGATGTTGGCTGTAACCGTTCCGTCTTTGCCGATGAAGGCGTATGCCAATACGAACACGATCGAAGCAATCACAGGGTATTATCAAAAGTACTTAAACCGCCTACCAGATGAGCTGGGATTGAATTATTGGGTCGGTCAAGTCA
>JAULZZ010000005.1:0-7835 GCA_032117095.1 Paenibacillus sp. | reverse complement strand
GAAGGATTGCGCCATCTTGATGCGCCGGCGTTCTCCGTGCAATACCATCCCGAAGCGTCACCAGGACCCGACGATTCAAACTACTTATTTGATGCGTTTTTGGACATGGTGCGCACGTACCGACACCCGCATACGCAACAGGAGGCGAACTAACGATGCCACGCAACGACAACCTACGCAAAATCGTCGTCATTGGGTCAGGACCGATCGTCATCGGGCAGGCGGCAGAATTTGATTATGCAGGCACGCAGGCGTGCCAAGCGTTGCGCGAGGAAGGGTACGAAGTCGTCCTCATCAACAGCAATCCCGCCACGATTATGACCGATCCGAACATGGCAGACCGCGTATACATTGAACCGATCACCCTCGATTTTGTCGCCAATATCATTCGCAAAGAACGCCCCGACGGCCTTTTGCCGACACTTGGCGGACAGACAGGGCTCAACATGGCCGTAGAGCTCGCCAAACATGGCGTATTAGAACGGGAAAACGTCACGTTGCTCGGCACCCAATTGTCTGCCATCCAACAAGCAGAAGACCGCGAACAGTTTCGCACGTTGATGCGCGAACTCGACCAGCCCATTCCCGAAAGTGCGATTATTACGAATGTCGCTCAAGCCGATGACTTTGTGGCGACGGTCGGCTATCCCGTCATCGTACGTCCGGCGTTTACACTGGGAGGGACGGGGGGAGGCATTGCCCATACAGACAGCGAACTGCACGAAATTGTGACGCTCGGGTTGCGCTACTCGCCGATTGGCCAATGTTTGATCGAACGCAGCATTGCCGGCATGAAAGAAATCGAATACGAAGTCATGCGCGATCGCCACGACAACTGCATCGTCGTCTGCAACATGGAAAACATCGACCCTGTCGGCGTGCACACGGGAGATAGCATCGTCGTCGCCCCGAGCCAAACGTTGTCCGATCGTGAATACCAAATGCTGCGTGCAGCTTCCTTGAAAATTATACGCGCCCTCAAAATTGAAGGCGGTTGCAACGTGCAGTACGCCCTCGACCCGCATTCTTATCAATATTACGTCATTGAGGTCAATCCACGGGTGAGTCGTTCCTCGGCGCTCGCTTCCAAGGCAACGGGGTATCCGATCGCCAAAATGGCAGCGAAAATCGCCGTTGGCTACACGTTAGACGAACTGCGCAATCCCGTGACCGGTCAAACGTATGCATGTTTTGAGCCGGCGCTCGACTACGTCGTCACCAAAATCCCGCGCTGGCCGTTCGACAAATTCGTCCATGCAAACCGTAAACTCGGCACCCAAATGAAAGCGACAGGCGAAGTCATGGCGATCGGGCGTACGTTTGCCGAATCGTTGCACAAAGCCGTGCGCTCCCTCGAAGTCGGCGTGCACCGTCTGTTTATAAAAGGAACGGATGCCATCCCCGACGACAAACTCGCCGAACGGTTGCGCACCCCCGATGACGAACGGTTGTTTTTACTTGCCGAAGCGTTTCGGCGTGGCTGGGATTTCGAGGACATCCATCAGATGACGGCGATCGATCGGTGGTTTTTGCATGAAATTTCCCAACTCATCGCCATGGAAAAACGCATCCAACACACCCCGCTCACCCCATCGTTTTTGCGTGAAATCAAACAACTCGGCTTTCCCGATCGGGCGATCGCTGAACTACGCCAAACGGGCGAACGCACGGACATGACGGAAGAAGACGTGCGGGCGCATCGGGTGCAGTGGAACATTATGCCCGTATACAAAACCGTCGACACGTGTGCCGCCGAATTTTCAGCGTCCACCCCGTATTATTACGGCACATACGACCAAGAAAACGAAGTCATCCGTACTGATCGGCCCAAAGTCATCGTCCTCGGATCAGGCCCCATCCGCATCGGACAAGGCATCGAATTCGACTATTCCACGGTGCATGCGGTATGGGCCATTCGTGAAGCGGGATACGAAGCGATCATCGTCAACAACAATCCCGAGACGGTGTCCACGGATTTCAACACATCGGATCGCTTGTACTTTGAACCGTTGTACATCGAAGATGTGTTGCATATCGTGGCGCAGGAGCAACCGCTCGGAGTCATCGTCCAGTTTGGCGGACAAACGGCGATCAACTTGGCTGCTGCGTTGCAAGCGGCAGGGGTACCCATCCTTGGATCCGACCTCGAATCGATCGATCGCGCCGAAAATCGTCAAAAATTCGAAGCGTTGTTGCGTGCACTAGCGATCGCCCAACCGCAGGGGAAGACGGTCACCTCAGTGGATGAAGCCACAGAAGTGGCGCAACAATTGGGATTTCCTGTGCTCGTCCGTCCGTCTTACGTGCTCGGTGGGCGCGCCATGGAAATCGTGTACAACGTCGGCGAATTGTCCCATTACATGGCCAATGCCGTCCACGTCAATCCACATCATCCCGTGTTGATCGACCGCTACATGCAAGGCAAAGAAGTCGAAGTCGATGCGATTTGTGATGGGGAAACGGTGCTCGTTCCTGGCATCATGGAACACGTCGAACGTGCGGGCATTCATTCTGGAGACTCCATTGCCGTGTATCCGCCTCAGACGTTGTCTACAGAACGCAAAGTAGAAATCGTGGAGATGACGAGCCAAATTGCGCGTGCGCTCGACGTAAAAGGGCTCATCAACATCCAATTTGTCATCAGCAAAGGGAAAGTATATGTCATCGAAGTCAACCCCCGTTCCTCGCGCACCGTGCCCTTTTTGAGCAAAGTGACCGGCGTGCCGATGGCCAATGTCGCCACACAAGTCATTTTGGGGGCAAAACTCGCCGATTTGGGGTATTCCAATGGGTTATGGGCAGAAGACGACCATGTATCCGTCAAAGTCCCGGTGTTTTCCTTTGCAAAGTTGCGCCGTGTCGATACGACGCTAGGACCCGAGATGAAGTCCACGGGCGAAGTCATGGGGCGCGACCGCAATTTTGCCAAAGCACTGTACAAAGGGTTGCTCGGAGCGGGCATGAAAATCCCCATGTCCGGCAACATCATCGCTACGATCGCCGACAAGGACAAGGAAGAATCCATCGATATTTTCCGGGGCTTTTCGCAGCTGGGATATCAGCTGTATGCGACACAAGGCACCGCCGAATCGTTGCGCCAAGCAGGGTTACACGTCAAGCCGGTATATAAATTGCACGAAGGAACGCCGACGATCCTTGATATGATCCGCACAGGAAAAGCACAGTTTATCGTCAATACGCTGACCAAAGGCAAAGTGCCCGAGCGCGATGGATTTCGCATTCGACGCGATGCCGTAGAAAATGGGGTCGTCTGCATGACATCGCTCGACACCGTCCTCGCCCTGCTGACGATGCTCCAAGCGATTCATTTTTCGGCGACACAAATGCCAAATTTTGTGGGGATGCAGGCAGGACTTCCCCGTGCGGAGGAAGAATGATGACACCCTCCCCGACGGCACAAGAACGCACGATCGTCGCACTCGACATGGCGGATGCACACGAGGCATTGGCCTTGTGTGCGCAACTTCGTGGGGCATGCACGTGGGTCAAAGTAGGGATGGAGCTGTATTATGCGGCGGGACCTGCCATTGTCGCCACACTCAAAGCCCAAGGCTGGCGTGTGTTTCTCGACTTAAAATTGCATGACATTCCCACCACCGTGTACCGTGCTGCGCGCACGCTGGCGACACAGGGCATAGACATGTTCAACGTGCACGCATCCGGCGGAACAGCGATGATGCGCGCAGCATCCGAAGGGGCGCACGAAGGGGCACACGGGACTACGCCCCCGCATGTGTTGGCGGTGACGCACCTCACTTCTACGTCGCCCGCCATGTTACGCACTGAAATCGGCATCCAACAGCCCCTCCCAGACCATGTCGTACGGTACGCGACGCTCGCCCAACAAAGTGGGTTGTACGGGGTCGTCTGTTCGGTGCACGAAGTGCCCGCCATCCATCAGGCATGCGGGTCTTCGTTTGCGACACTCACCCCCGGCATTCGTCCGCAGGGCGTGGCGTCTCACGATCAAGTACGCACGGCTACACCACGCCAAGCGTGGGACGCAGGGGCGCAGTGGATCGTCGTCGGGCGGGCGATTACCCACGCCCCCGACCCCCGTACGGCATTATTACAACTGTATGCAACAGACGACGTGCACCCTCACGCATAGGAGGTTTTCAACCGATGAATCCAGCAGAAGTCGCTTTATCTTTGCTCCAACTCGATGCGATTATGATGCGCCCAAAACAACCGTTTACGTGGTCGAGCGGACAACTTTCTCCGATCTACTGTGACATGCGTCGCATCATGGCCAAGCCAGACGTACGCCAAAACATCGCAGCACAGTTTGCGCAACACATTGCCCATACATACCCTCAGACGACACTCATCGCAGGCACCGCCACCGCAGGCATCCCCCATGCAGCGTGGCTCGCCGACAAACTCCACCTCCCGATGATTTATGTACGCAGTCAAGCCAAAGGACACGGCACGCAAAGTCAGATTGAAGGCGTGCTTGCCCCAGGACAACCGACCATCGTCGTCGAAGATTTGCTCTCTACGGGAAGCAGTGCGTTACAAGCCGTCGAAGCGATCAACCAAGCCGGCGGGCACGTGCAAGCCGTAGTGGCGATTTTTTCATACGGTCTAAAACAGGCAACGGACGCATTCGCCACAAAAGGCGTGCCGTTTCACGCCCTTTGTACCTTGGATGCCTTATTGCCTGTGGCGCAACAACACGGGGTGCTCACCGCCGAGGAAGTCGCCCTGTTGTTGCAATGGCGCAACGCACGAAATGCGTAAAAACACCGCGGACGGTGGAGATGGGTTGGCATCGGGATTCGCAGCAAATGCGTACACACAACGTCGTGCTTTTGTGTTAAAATAGGGGCAGTACGTAACTTTTTTTCGAGGGAGTCGGATGCCATATGAACCCACAGACGCCCGGTGCAAACGTCGTCACCGTCTCTGGTGTAGAGCGTTCGTTTCAGGTCGGTTCACAACGCATTACGGTACTAAAATCAATCGATATGCAAATCCCTTACAACCGTTTGATCATGCTCAAAGGCCGTTCAGGATCCGGCAAAACCACATTAATGAACATCATTGGAGGCCTCGATATCCCCAACGCAGGCACCGTAATGTTGCATACGCATCCGATGCATTTATTAAGCGACCCACAGCGCACGATCATTCGGCGCAAAGAAATTGGGTTCATCTTCCAGACGTATGCGTTAATGCCCTTGTTGACCGCATGGGAAAACGTCGAGCTGACGATGCGCATGAGCGGCGTGCCCCGCAAACAATGGAAAGAACGCATCGCCTACTGTCTCCAAAAAGTGGGACTGTCCAAACGCGCCCAACATCGTCCGTCGGAGCTGTCTGGGGGCGAACAACAACGTGTCGCCATAGCCAAAGCGATCGCACCACGCCCACGTCTCTTGCTCGCAGACGAACCGACGGCGGAGTTGGATACGTTAATGGGGGCACAAGTCATGAAAACGTTTCGCGAACTCATTGACGAAGAAAACATGACCATCTGCATGACGACGCACGATCCATCCATATTGGAGGTGGCTGACCATGTATACGAAATGGTCGATGGCACGTTATCTGCTTCGTAATCGGGCGATGCGCTGCGCAGTATGGACGGTGTGTGTGACGGTCGGATTGAGCGGATGCGCCTTGTTGCCCGAAGAAAACCCCGTGGAAACGTTGCCGACGATCACCCCGATCAAGCTCTCTCAAAAGCCAGTCGTCGACGTCGTACGCGAAACCGTCGAGTCCAAGGTGGAAGGCACAGGAAAACTGATCCCCGTCAAACAAGAAGGGCTGTATTTTGCCACAGGCAAAAAAGAAGACAATGGCTCGAACCGTATTTCCAAAATAAACTACAAAGTCGGCGATGTCGTCCCTGCGGGCGCCGTCATCATGGAAATTGATGTGACGGAGAAAGAACAGCTGCTACGTACGGAACAACTCGCTTTTCGTAAAGAAGAACTTGCCATGATCGCACGGCTGCGTGATGACGATACGTCATCCATCGAAGAAATGGAACAATACAAGATCGATTTTGAGCTCAAACGCGAAAAAATCGTGCTCCTCCAACAAGCGATCGACAAAGCCCAGCTAAAATCCCCCTTTTCTGGGACGATCATGACGATTGACGTAAAAGTCGGAGACGTCGTCCAAGACTACAAGCGCATTGCCACCATTGCCGACCTTACCCAACTCGTCGCAGGGGTCGATTATTTTTCGGCGGAGGCGCTCAGTCAAATCGCCGTGGGGATGAAGGCGACGATCGACCTCAACACGTTCGGCGAGTTTGAAGGGGAGATCATAAAACTGCCCGTGGTCAAAAATACCGACGAAAACATGTCGGATGTGCAGACAGAAACGTCAGAATTGGATGCCAAAACATTAATACGCATCAAAAAATTGCCTCCTACGATCCAACAAGAACTGGCACTGCGCGTGGTCGTCGTGACCGATCGCCGTGAAAATGTCGTCGTCATCCCTCCTTCGACGATTCGCACGTTCAACGGACGCAGTTATGTACAAGTCGTCGAGGACAACGGGACAAAACGTGAAGTCGATGTGGAGCTCGGGTTACAAACCGCCACCCAAGTTGAAATCGTCAAAGGGTTGCAACCGGGCCAGAAAGTCGTAGGTAAATAATGAAACTGCTCCTGCTGCGCTTACTTTTTCGCAAAATGTGGAACAACCGTTGGATGACGTTATCCACACTCGTGGGGATTGTGGTGGCGGTTGCCTTTACGACGAGTATTCCGTTGTATTCGAGTGGCTCACTCAAACGGCTTATTACCGATACGTTGCAACAGTATAGCGAGGGCATCCCGCCAGGGTCGTTGTGGATTCGCTTTCAAGCCGCCGGCAACACCGCTGTGGACATCAAGGCGTTAAACACGGTCAGTACGTTTATCGGGGAGGAAGTGCCGGCACGCATTGGCTATCCCATTGACGTGACCGTGCGGACGACGGCTTTGGCGGGGACACGGTTGGTCGTCGTGGATCCAGAAAAAGTCGATGAGAACGTCACCCGCAAGATGAACTTGGTGGCGATGAGTCGGATCAATGACTATACAAAGCTCACTTCGGGGGTGTACCCCAAAGAAACAGTCACGAATAAAACGCTCGAAGTGCTCGTACACGAGGACGTCCCATTTCGTAACGCCTTTCGTTTAGGGGACGAATTTTATTATCCGCTCGGCAAGTCAGGACAACGCTTGAAGGTGAAAGTCGTCGGCACGTATGTCCCCAAAGACGAACGCAGTCCGTATTGGGCAGAAGGACAAGATGCCCTGCTCAATCGCCTCATTATGCCAGAGAAATTGATGTATGACGAATTGTTCGCCAAACGCAAGCTATCCCCCCAAACGGTCGATTGGTATTCTTCCTATGATTTACGAACGGTACAAAGGCAAGACTTGGCGGATATGATCCAGACGATCACGCGACTCGATATCGAGCTGTATCAGCTGTTAGAGGGCACCAAAGTCAACATTTCTTTTTTGAAGTTGTTAGAACAATTTCAGACGCAGAGCACCCAATTGCAGTTGTTGTTGTTTATGTTGGCTGCACCGGTGTTGGCGATGGTCTATTACTATTTGTTCATGAATGCGAAGCAAGCGCTGACGCGTCAACAAAGCGACATTGCCGTGTTGCGTAGCCGTGGCGCCAAAACGATGCAAATTTCCATGTTGTTTTTGCTCGAAGGCATATTGATGGGCATTTTGGCGGTGGCGATCGGCACGGTACTCGGTTGGTACATGGCACTGAGCATCGGCTCTACGAGCGAGTTTTTGACGTTCGTCAATCGCAAATCGCTTTCCATTCCATTTTCATGGGATGTG
>JAULZZ010000004.1:0-43858 GCA_032117095.1 Paenibacillus sp. | reverse complement strand
GTTCGTTAAGGGCGATGTGGATCGTCCCCCCTTGTAGCAACAGCGTCAATGCATACACGACAAAGGGCTGAAACCGATCGAACAGCACATGCAAAAACTGCTGGTCACTCGTATTCACCCAGTACGGTTGCAATGCCCTGCGTGGTTCTGCCAACGCATGAAAGATCGACCACGGATTGTACACCGTCTCATCGCCAAACCGATATCCATTGTACCAACGCCGAAATTCGTCCATCTCGTCTTGACGCCCAAAGTCCCGCAGTGTCGCCGCTACTTCCTTATCCAACAGCCCGAACGACCGCTCAAACGCGGTCGACAAGATAGAGCATACGCGCACGTTGTTGAGCCCCGAGAAGATGCTCTCTTTTGCTACCCGCAAAATGCCCGTCAATACGGCGCGTTCCAAGCTTTGGTTGTCTTTGAGTGCGCATCCTAACAAAGCGCGCATAAACCCGATGCATTCGTTGTAATACCCGTGGGCATACGCCTGATGAATCGGTGAGTCGTATTCGTCGATGAGCAGCAACACTCGTTGTGTACCATAGGCACGTTGTAGCCATTGGGACAAATACAACAGGCTATTTTCGTACTCATCTGCCTCCCCTGTTTTTTGACAAATGCGTTGCATCGTCTGTTGTTCTTCCTCATCTAGTTGCGAATAAACTGCTTTTTTATGGCGTTTATATTCTGTCACGATTACATTTTTTAATTTACGGTACACGTCTTCCCACGTCTCTCCTTTGGCATCCTTGAACGAGACGAAGATAACGGGCATCGTGCCTTGCAACTGCGTGTATTTGTCCCCCTGTTGCCAGATCGCCAGGTCCGTGAACAATCCTTGGCGCGATGACTCGCTTTGTTCAAAATAATACCGCAACATCGAGAGATTGAGCGTTTTGCCAAATCGTCTTGGTCGAGGGATGAGGATTACTTGCCCCGCATCGTCATACATTTCCTGTATGAATACGCTTTTGTCTACATAATAGCACCCTTCCTCGCGCAAACACTGAAAGTCGCTTTGTCCCAGTCGTAAACGGTGTTTTTTCATCTCCACACCCTCCTCATACGAGACGCGATTTGAATACAGAAATCCTATTGGTTAAAAGGCACCGTGATTTCTTGTGAAATGGGGCTCTTGGTATGGACGTTTTTAAACAGTGTTTAGCATTCGTATCACTGTCGAATTTTTATGAGAAGACAAAAAGACAAGCTCCCCCCGTTCGCTTGTATGAAAATATGGTGTCGCATTGCGTACGCTTCTATGCTATACATTGGCATACTTGCTCACTCATTTCCTAGGGAGACGTTCCCGCTGTAGCAAACCGAACAGCCCCCCCATTCGGGGGCGTACGACGTGTGTGATTTCGTCTGTCGGGGCATATACGATGCCCAGCAGTGCGGCATCTTCTTCATAGACCGCTTGTTGGACGAACCGATTTTCCCCCCGTTCATCGATCACTTCGAGTTTCACAAACGTGGGATTTTTTTGGCGCGCAATCAACAAATCTGTCATGTTACGTACGCGCATGCCGTTCATCTTGGCGACAATTTCTCCCGATGTAATGCCTAGCCGCTCGGCGACACTGCGGTGCATCACAGCCAAAACCCGCATGCCACGTGCGTCCTGCGTGAGTTGTGTCCACTTGAGCGATCCCAAGCGATAGACGATCCACTCATGCCCCCCAATACAGTAGAGCGAGAAAAACAGCATGATCGCTTGTCCGATCGCGGAAAGCGTATGATGGGTTTCCTGTTCGATGAAGAGCAAGCCTGCGCCTGCCCCCCCGATGATGCATGCATACACGAGTAACGTACGCATCGCTTGTTTTGCCCGCGCCCGTTGTATGCCAGATTTCACCATCACAAATAATCCTGCACATACGGGCAATGCCATCGCTGTAAGGGCGCTCCCTTGTTCTAAGGACGCATCTGCCCATCCGCCCACGGCTACACGAGGGTCGGTCGCTTCTGTAGCATGCGTCCACACGAACAAAGGCAGCGGCAACAAGATCGCCCACGCATATCCGCCTACCGTTTTCGTGCGCGGTCCTTCCAAAAACAACGGCATCGCCCAGCACATTCCTCGCAGCACGACAAACAACGCCTCGATAACGTGTACGATGCCCACGAGCACGAACAACGTCGGCATATGTACGTCTTGCAACTTCATCCAAAACAGCTGAATTCCCGCCGGCCATTGGGAAGTAGGCGCAATGACATTCCCCAAAACATGCCCGATGCCGAGTAAACCAACTGAATACGCCAAACACACGTAGCGCATGCGCAAAAGAGCACATCCGCACGTGACGACCCACAAGGTGATGACCGTAAATTCATCAAGAGAAAACGCAAACAAAGACAACGCCATGCTTGCAATAAAACCACTGAAAATTGCAAAAAAAAGTAATTTCCATCCGTCAGACCATACGGGGTGCACACGCCCCCCGTGTAACGTCCGTTGGTGTCCAATGAGTTGCGCAACGAGCACACCGACCATCCCAAAAGCCACGTACAACATGGGTGATGCCCATACGTCTCCCCATGCGAGCAAACGCATGTCGATCATCGCCCATTCTTTCATCGTCACTAGACTCCTTGTTGTGCGTTCTTAACGTCCCATCAAATGGTTGATCGCTGCATTGAGTTGGGCGTCTTTTTTGGGATCCGTATACGCCTCGATGACCACTTGTTCGAGTTTGGTGGCGGTATCTTTCGTCACTTCTCCATTGGACGGTAATTTATACCGCACTTGAAACGCTTGCACCGCCGCTTGTGTCGAGCGATCATAATATCCGTCTGTCCGTTGTATTTTGTATCCAAGCCCTTGTAAAATACGTTGCAAATTTTGCACTTCGTCCCCGACCATATCGAATTTCCACACTTTTTCCTTTGGAATCGCCAAGGCTTCGAACAACACGGTTTGCGCCACGTCGATATCCGGTTTAATGCCCGCTTTATGGATTACCGTACCCTTGGGTGTCAGCCATTTTGCAATCGTCAATTTCACGGCGGTTTGATCCGGCAATTGTACAGTCGTCTGTACAAGTCCTTTGCCGAACGTCTTTTTCCCAACGAGCGTTCCGTTCGCCGACTCTTTGATGGCGGCAGCCAAGATTTCCGATGCACTCGCAGACCCTTCGTTCATTAAAACAACGAGCGGATATGGCTTTCCTTTTCCAGAAGACGTTGTTTTTTCACGTTGCCCATCCCGATATTCAAGGTTCACGATCATTTTCCCCTTTGGGACGAGCAATTCCGAAATTGTCTCTACCGCCTGTACGACACCGCCAGGATTGTTGCGCACATCAATGATCAGCCCGCGCAATTTTGTTTTTTCTAATTTCGTGAGTTCTTCTACAAACCGCTCGCCCGTATTGGTCGCAAACTGACTGATCCGAATCCATCCAATGTCACCTGCGAGCCGTTCGCTCTCCACCGTTTCAAGGCGAATGTCGTCACGTACGACGTTGATTTCTAGCGTCTTTGATGCGCCTGTTCGACGGATGATCAACTTCGCCACTGTCCCTTTGGGGCCACGAATGTGCCCCACTGCTTCCGTCAACTCCAGTCCCTGCAAGGCAATGCCATTGACCGATACAATAATATCCCCTGGTTTTAAGCCTGCCCGCTCCGCTGGCGAATTGCGAATGGGGGAAAGGACGATGACTTGCTTGTCTTTGAGAGCAAGTTCCGCTCCGATGCCACTAAACGTCGATGTCACATGTTCATTGAAACTTTGCACTTCTTTGGCGTCCAAATATTCGGAGTACGGGTCGTCTAGTGCCGCGACAAATCCTTCTAGCGCACCGTCCATCAATGGTTTACGGGCGACTTTGTTGACGTACCGCTCTTCCACCACGCGCATGACGGCGGCAAACTTCTTGTTTTCGGCTTCCGTCAACCCTGGTTCTGTCACCGAAGCAATCCACGGGGAAGATGCCCATGATTGATTTGCCAACCACGAAGCAACAGGCGGTTCTTTAGACACTTTTACTACGCCAAATGTCAGCACACACCCGATGAGCACTCCCATACCTACCCATGCCAATCGTCTACTTTTCATCGTGACGGTTCACCCTCTCACCTTTGTTGAGCCAAATGCGGCCTGTCTTATCTTACGCATGCACGCCGTAGGGATAACCGTGTGTCCTAAATTTTACTGCAAATAAGGCAACGGATCGACCGCTTGGTTGTTCACATACACGCCAAAATGCAAGTGATTGCCTGTGGAAGTTCCCGTCGAACCGACCTCTGCAATCGCGGTCCCCGCTTGCACTTCTTCCCCCAAACGAACGCGAATCCCCCCAGTGCGAATGTGTGCGTACAACGTTCTAAAGCCATCCTTATGTTCAATAATGACCGTATTGCCATATCCCCCATACCATCGTGCTAAGATGACTTCTCCCGAGGCCGCAGCCGCAATCGTCGTCCCACTCGGTGCCGGAATGTCTATCCCAGAATGCACATGACTTCGTCGGGTGATCGGGTGAATACGCGTGCCATAAAATGACGAAATTTCGTTATACCCCGATACCGGCCAACGCAGTTGCCCCCCCGTATAGGCGACAATTTTTTTCTTTGGCTTTTTCTTCGTCTTCTCCTCTAGCTGCCGTTTTTGGCGCAACAGTTTGGCTTGTTCGTCGGCTAGCTCCATCAACTCGCGTTCTTGCTCTGCGGTCACTTCTTCGAGGTTGTCCTCTTTTTGGGAGAGTTGTGTAATGTATACGTTGCTCTTTTCTTTTTTTACGGACAAATCGCCTTTGAGTTTCGTAGTTTTATCGAAAATCGTCTCTACATAAGCAAGTTGCGCTTCGATGTCTTCTTTTTTTTCTTTGATGAGGCCTAAGTCGCGTTGGTTCGCCTCGAGGAGCGATTCATCTTGGGTGACGATCGCCTGCAACCCTTCTAATCTTGCAACAAAATCTTCAAAACTCGTCGCACTCAGCAACACATCCAAATAAGATACCGTCCCATTCGTATACATCAGCGTAATGCGCGTCGATAACATCTGTTGGCGCATGCGAACCCGTTTTTTTGCGACGGCCAAATCATTGACGGTTCGCTTTAAGTTTACTTCTACTTTGCCAATTTGGTCGTCGAGTCGCTTGATCTGTTGCGTGGTCACAGCAATTTCTTGCTCTAACCGTGTATTTTCAGCAGTAATCTCTTTTTTCTTGCCTCGCAAGCGTCGAATTTCCCGCTTTGCCCTCTCCTCCGCCTCCGTCGCTTCTTCCATCGCTCGCTTCACTTTATTGAGCTGTGACTCGATGCGTTGCAATTCGGATGTGGCTTTCACAGGAGAGGGAAGTGCTTGTCCCAGCACAACTGCAATGCAAACCAACAGGAAAACGGCCTTGCCTCCTCTTCCAAACAACGTGCCCCCCCCTAACGCACCCTTGAATTTTTCCATATGATTCACTCATACGCATGAAAATTCTTTAATGAAACACAGAACACCGCCTTTATGCTTAAATTCTAGCAACAATTCGCAATTTTTACAAGACTACGGAAACATGTTCCAAAAAAATGGAATTTTTTATGGGCGCCCCCACGAAGAATTTCATATGAGGGGGCAGAAAACTATACTTTTAAGTAGCGTCGAATCGACAGCGTGCTTCCCCATATGCCCATGACTTGTCCCAATGCAACCAATGAAAACGCCACCCACGGCATAAACGCATACCCAGGGGACAAGAGGATGTATAAAAATTTCCCCTCATCTTGGGCATTTTGTGCGTACGTCAACAATTGTCCATAAAAAACAACAATCAACACAATCGGGATGAGTGCCCCGAGTGCGCCTAACAAGACCCCCTCCACGAAAAACGGCCAACGAATAAAATTGTGTGTCGCCCCCACAAGTTTCATAATAGAAATTTCCGATCGTCGTGCGATAATCGTAATTTTGATCGTATTGGCAATGAGAAACATCGTCATCACGGTCAAGGCTACGATCAAAACTACCCCGATGTACCGAATCATGTCAATGACATTAAATAACATACGCACCGTCTTCGCTCCATAGTTTACCTTCATAATCGGTGCAGGTTCTGCCCCCTCATTGAGCAATAAAATGCGATTGGCGACGTCCTCCACTTGGCGTGGCTCATACACCTTCACCAAAAAAGCATCGGGGATCGGGTTGGGAATGTTTTTTTGTGTTTCTAACAGCTTTTTCCCATCTTCACCGAGTTGCTCGCGCAATCGTTGCAATCCGATCGCCTTGGGAATAAATTCGATGTGCTTCACCCCAGGGATAGAACCGATCTGATCTTGGACAGCAGGCACTTTGGCTTGGGGAAAACCAACGTCCAAAAACACCCGAATCTCAATGTTTTGCTCAATGTTGTTGGTGACGTGATTGACGTTCACGGCAATCAATACGAATACGCCCAGCACCAATAAACAAATGGCAATCGAACTGATCGTCGCAAATGCCATCCACCCGTTACGCCATATGCTCCGAAATCCTTCCCGAAAATGTCGAATGATCGTACTAATTCTCATACCCGTACTCCCCTTTGAGCTCGTCCCGCACGACACTGCCTTGTTCAATCGCAATCACGCGTTTACGCATCGTGTTGACAATTTCTTTGTTGTGCGTCGCCATGACGATCGTGGCTCCTCTAAAATTAATTTCTTCGAGCAATTTCATAATGTCCCACGATGTCTCTGGATCTAAATTGCCTGTCGGCTCATCGGCGACGATGACGAGTGGCTTGTTGACGATCGCCCGTGCAATCGCCACGCGCTGTTGCTCGCCTCCTGAAAGCTGTGAAGGGTATGCATTGGCACGGTCGGTGAGCTTCACGAGGTCGAGTACTTCTGCCGTACGACGCTTCACGACCCGCGTAGGGGCCTCGATGACTTCCATCGCAAATGCGATATTCTCATAAGCGGTCATCCGTGGCAGCAGCTTGAAGTCTTGAAACACAACCCCAATGTTTCGGCGCAAATAGGGGATTTTTCCGTGACTCAGTTTTGCCAAATTAAAATTATTTACAAAAATAGTGCCCTTAGATGGTCGCTCTTCCCGATAAATGAGTTTCATCAACGTCGATTTCCCTGCCCCTGACGGCCCGACGATGTACGCAAACTCATTGCGCTCGATACGCAACGTAATGCCACTGAGTGCGATCCCTCCGTCCGCATACGTCTTGTACACGTCTTGCAACTCGATCATGTCGTCCCCCCTTGGCCCATATTAAGGATGAAAAGTGTACTGACACCCGCAGGCATTCTTCCTTAGCGCTTAGTATACCACGAATACACCAAAGACCCCAAAATGCACACCTGTGTATTCAAACGTAGACGCCCAAAAAAAATATGCTATACTCGTTACGGACACGAAAAACGTAGTGGTAAAATCTGACCATGCGCAGTTGTGTCGCACATACACCAAAACGTAAAGGGGGGGGCTCACATGCTACGAAAACATTGGACGACGATTTTGGGAATGGTGTTTTTTCTCGCTGCGTTCATCTATTTACTGAAAATTTCGTTGCAAAGTGACTGGATGACACCAGGGGTTAAAATTTTTATCGGCTTGGCGTTTTCGGCCGGCTTACTCGTAGCAGGCGCACAGTTTGTTTTACGTAACCACAAAACTGTGGGGGAATGCCTCGCAGGCGCAGGCGTCGCCTTCACGCTCACAACTTTTTCATTTGCCGGTGTTTATTATGATTTGTGGTCTTCGATGGTCGTCTTTGTATCCATGGTCGTCTGTACCGCAGTATTTACGACGTTGGCGTATCAGTACGACTTGCGAATCATGATGAACGTCTCCCTACTCGGCGGTTTACTTGCTCCACTCCTGCTCCGCCCCGAAACGGATCAAGTTTTTACGTTGTTTTTGTACATGCTCATCCTCAATAGTGGTACATTTTTTATTGCCGTCCAACGACGTTGGACGGAACTGTACGTCGTCTCCTTTGTCGGCACGTGGACATTGTTCTCGGTGTACATGCTCCACTTTGAACCTGCGGTGACGCATTGGTGGGCATTGCCGATGCGCTATGCGACAGCGACGTTCGTTTTCTACGTGATTGCTTTTGCGTGGAGCGCATGGAAAATACGGAAGTCCTTCGATGGACTCAACGTATATTTAGGCATCATCAACGGACTGTTGTTTCTATTGTGGTCGCTTGGGATGGAAGCCCCCCTCTTCAAAGGGTTGTTATGCTTTGTCGGCATTGTGTATTTGCTCGTATCGTGGACAATGCATACGCTCGAGCGACGCCTTACCCCCGTGTTTCTCATCTTCGCAGTCGGTGGCGCATTGCTCATCTTCTCATCTGCCACGTTGTTCGTTGAAGGCCTCGCCTACGAAACGGTGTTATACGTGTTCCTATGGTTTGCACTGGCGACCCTTTCTTATGTCATCGGCGTCACGTATCGCTTGCCTACATTTGATTGGATCGCACGTCTCACGTGGTTTATCCTCGTTGTGTATTGGTTTTCTACGACGTGGGATACGCCGCGGGGCGAATGGTTTGGTGTGTATATTCCCTTTTTGAATACGGGCGCATTGGCGTGGTTTTTATTGGCTGCGTTGGGATTTTTGTTTACTCTTCGTCCCGTCGAGGATGAAAAAAAAACTCTCAAAGAAGCCGAAAAAAATTTTTTATCCTATATTTTTGGCATCATCAGCCACCTCATTATCGGCGGATTGATCACCGTCCAAATCGGCAATATTTGGGAAGAGTACACCTTGGATCAAGCGTTTTTAGCATTGGCTTATTCGGTAAGTTGGGGCATGTATGCGCTCAGCTTGTTTTTTTGGGGCACGTGGTATAAACGGAGATTTTACGAGGTTTGTGGATCCGTCGTGCTGGTGCTCGTCAGTATAAAAGCCATTTTGTTCGATCTATCCGGGGCAGAAACGTACTACAAAGTAATCGTCTTGCTCATTTTAGGGTGTATTTCGATTGCCTTTTCGTACCTGAAAAGCAAGGCGAATGCACGAAACGCACAAAGTAGTCTGACGCCTCCCGCGCCTGAGGAACGCACCCCGTAAGCAGACGTGTAAAGTACACGTGCGAACACACCCTCATTTGTTATCTACCACTTCATGGTGAAGATGACAAAGGGGGCGTTTTTTTCTGTGGCGCACCGTGGTCATGGCACCACTCACTCTCCTAATTTTTCCCCACACTGCAACCGTGCCCCTGGCAAAAATGTTTGGACCGCCATCACTTTCTTCCCAGCGGGTTGTACGGCTGTCACCGTCAATACGCCTGCTGCGGTCGCCACGTCTATTTCGGTAGGGCGAATCGCAATGATCGTACCCGGTGCTTCGGCGGGCATCTGATCGTGCACTGGGCGAAGCGCCTGCCGAATTTTGAATGGTTGTCCACGCCACTGGGTCACCACACCCGGTTCGGGGGACAACGCACGGAGCCGATTGTACAACACAAGGGCGGGCGTCGCAAAGTCGATATGCTCGTCTTGGCGCGTGAGTTTTGGGGCATACGTGGCTTCTGCATGGCGTTGAGGGATTGGCGAAAGTTCACGGGCAAGCAGACGAGGCAGCGTGTCGAGCAACAGTTTTGCACCGACATGGCTTAGTGCGGTCATCATGTCTCCGGTATGCGCATCAGGGGGCAATGGGACTTTGACGCTCGCCAACTGATCACCTGTATCCATGCCTTCGTCCATTTGGATGATCGTGACACCTGTTTCCACTTCATCAGACAAAATACTCCGCTGGATCGGTGCTGCGCCACGATACGCAGGCAACAAAGAGGCGTGGACGTTAATACAGCCATACGCAGGAGTTTGCAACCACGTGCGGGGTAAAATTTTCCCGTATGCAGCCGTAATGATCAACTGGGGGGCGAGGGTGCATAACTTTGTGAGCGACTCCGCCGTACGCAACGAGTCCGGTTGCCATACGTCGATGCCGTACTGCTGCGCCACACACTTCACGGCAGAAGGCAACAACACCTGCTTGCGTCCTTGGCGTAAGTCGGGTTGTGTGACCACACAGGAAAGCGTATACCCGTGCTCCACCAATGCCGTCATGATCGTCGCCGCAAAAGGGGGAGTCCCCATAAAAATGAGCGGGCTCTTGTATACGTTCATGAGGTCTCCTCCGGTTGTGACGTGAGGTCGTCCCACTCAAGGGCGTGATCGAACAACAAGATGCCGTCTAAGTGATCGATTTCATGCAACAGGGCCCGTGCCAAGTACCCTTGCGCCTTCACTTCGGTCACGTATCCTTTTTGGTTCAGCCCTCGCACACGCACGAACGTCGCCCGTTGCATCAAGCCAAACTGCTTTGGGATGCTCAAACACCCTTCCCAGTCTTGGTGCGCCCCTCTCGCTTGGATGATTTGTGGGTTGATGAGCGTGATGAGCCCTTGTTCATCGCCAACGTCTACGACAATGACGCGTTTAGACACCCCAATTTGCGGGGCCGCCAAGCCAACGCCTCTAGCGTGATACATCGTCTCTATCATGTCATCGAGCAACCGACGAATCGATGCCGACACCTGCCGTACGGGATGGGCCCGTTGACGCAACACGGCGTGCGGATGGGTAACGATGGGCAAAATCGCCATAAGTGTCCACCTCTACATTTCCATAAAAAGTTTCAATGCCAGGGCACCTCTATAAACCGATGTATAAAAAATTCCGTTACTGCAAACGGGCTCTTTTTTCGCTAATGTGCATGCGTACGTCGGCCTTTGTAGCGGTGTCCTACAGTAACATTTGGGGATCAATATCGAAGATGACATGGATGTGGTGACGACGCACCTCGTCTCGACACGATTCGAGTGCTTGACGCAACATCGGGCCAAGCGTGATGTGCTGTGCATATTTCACTAACGTTTGGAAACGGTAACGGTCTTTGATCTTCGGAATCGCCGAAGGAACCGGCCCCAATACGTGTGTGTGGTTGCCGAAGGCGTGCGCTTCTAGCTCTTTTTTGAACTGCTCCGTAAACCGTTCACTCAACCGCAACGCATGCCCGACGTCTTCGGCAGTCACCGTGATCGTCGCCAAACGCTGGTACGGCGGATAGGCCAGCTCTCGACGCACGAGCAATTCTTTCCGAGCAAACCCGATATAGTCGTGGTGGGTCGCATAGGTGATGCTATAATGTTCGGGTGTGTACGTTTGGATGATGACTTCGCCCGTCAATGCGTGTCGCCCCGCTCGTCCTGCCACCTGCGTCAAAAGTTGAAACGTTTTTTCGGCGGAACGAAAATCCGCAATACGCAACATCGTGTCGGCACTCACGACGCCCACCAATGTCACGTGCGGAAAATCCAGCCCTTTGGCGACCATTTGCGTCCCCAAAAGTACGTCCGCTTTTTGTTCGCGAAACGTTTGTAGTATTTTTTCGTGCGCTCCTTTTTCGGTGGTCGTATCGACATCCATGCGTAGAATACGCACCTGTGGGAATAGCTTATGCAATTGTTCTTCGACTTGTTGCGTCCCCGTGCCAAAATGACGAATGTGCGCACTGCCACAAAGTGTGCACGTCGCCAGTGGCGGTTGCGTGTGTCCGCAATAATGACAACGCAGTTGTCCGCCAACACGGTGGTCGGTCAAACTCACATCACAATGCGGGCACGTCGGCGTATACCCACACGCACGGCAAAGCACAAAGGAAGCGTATCCCCGCCGATTGAGCAACAAGATCGTCTGTTCTTTTCGCTCCAACCGTTGCATCATGGCCTCTTTGAGTGCACGCGAAAACATCGCCCGATTGCCTTGGTGCAACTCTTGGCGCATGTCGACTACGGTAACCAACGGCAGTGGTTGGGCATTGACACGCGTAGGCAAATCAATGCGGGTATACGCTTTCTCGTGCGACAAAGCGAACGATTCGAGGGAGGGGGTTGCCGATCCAAGCACCACGGGGGCACGGTGAATTTTGGCAAGTGCAATGGCCACATCACGGGCATGGTACTTCGGGGCATCTTCTTGTTTGTACGACGACTCATGTTCTTCATCGACGACGATCAATCCGACATTGGTGAAGGGGGCAAAAATGGCGGAACGTGCTCCTATGGCAATACGCACCTTTTTTTGTAAAATTTTTCGCCACTCGTCGTATTTTTCCCCTTGGGACAACCGACTATGGATGACCGCAACGGCATGGCCAAAACGACTCTTAAATGCCAACACCATCTGGGGGGTCAGCCCAATCTCAGGGATGAGTAAAATCGCTTCCCGTTGCGCATCGAGGCACGTTTGGATCGCTTGCAAATAAATTTCTGTTTTCCCACTGCCGGTGACACCATACAATAACAGCGGGGTCGCATCGCCCTGTGCGATGGCGTGCTGAATGGGGGCAAGGGCGCCTTGCTGTGCAGCGGTCAACGCATGGGGCACACTCTTCACAAATGTCGTCTGGGCATACGGATCACGTTGCACTTCCAAGGACTCGATGCGCACACATTGCTTGGCCTCGAGGCTTTTTATGACGGCATACGTCGTTTGGGCATGGGCGAGCAATTCGTGCATTGGCCACGGGACATTTTCTTGCTGGGCGAGTACGTCAAGGACGTGCGCTTGTTTGGGGGAACGTTTGGCAACGGCATCACGTTCACGCAAGAAAGCGCTGGAGGACAACAAGGGCGTGACATATTTTATGCGTTTAATAGAAACACGGTCACGAAGCGCATGTTCCGCTACAATGTATTTTTTTTCGATGGCGTGTTGGAGCAGCATTTCCCCTTGTGGAAATGTTTTTTTTATGGTTGTGCTGTTTACGGGCTGGTGACTGCGCACAAAATCTAGCAACAAAAGCAGTGGCGCATCAGCGGTCGGCGGTTGTTCGTCTCCAAGGACGTATACGATGTGCGACGTCGTTTTGAGGGCACCCGGGACGAACGCCATCAAAACCGTGATGAGCGGACAAACGTATTGTTCACTCATCCACTGCGCAAGCTTCAATAACGTCATCGGAATGATCGGCTGTGTGTCCAGTACAGCCTTGATCGACTTGAGCTGATGTGCAGAAACGGAAGTCGTCTCCGTCACGTCCCACACGAATCCTTGCACCGTACGTGGACCAAACGGTACGGTCACCCGCATCCCCGGAAAAATCTTCCCCTGTAAAGACGGAGGGATCACATAGGAAAAAGCAAAATCGGTCGCACGTGCCGGAACATCCACGATGACTTCAGCGATTTGGGGATGATTCATAAGGCCTCCCGTTTGGCGATCAGCACGTCCCAGAGATGTGCTGCAAGCACTGTCTTGGGCAACATGGGCCACGCATGAACAGTGCCGTCTGCCCCATACAACGTCGCCGCGTTGTCGTCGTGATAAAATCCAGCATTGGGAATCGAAACGTCATTTGCCACAATAAAATCGCAATTTTTGGCAGTGAGTTTTTGCATGGCATGTGCGGGCATGTGTTGTGTTTCGGCGGCGAACCCGACCAACATTTGGGTTGTTTTCATCTGTCCCATTTCCCACAAAATATCCGGTGTCTTCTCTAACGCTAACGTCATCGTAAACGCATTTTTTTTGATCTTTTGTGGGGAAATCTGTGCAGGACGATAATCGGATACGGCGGCGGCCATGACCGCAATGTCGCACGTCGCAAATTGCGCCAATACAATTTCTCTCATCGCTTCTGCCGACAACGCCTCGATCGCTTGTACGCCCGCAGGGGGGGGGACCGTCATCCGCCCATGCACCAACAACACGTCCGCCCCGCGCTGTCGGGCAACGTGCGCCAACGCAACGCCCATCTTCCCTGAAGAATCATTGGTCAAATACCGTACGGGATCGAGCCGTTCGATCGTCGCCCCCGCCGTGATGAGCACGCGCCGGTGTGCGAGTGGTTGCCACCATATGCGTGCCAATCCCTCTAACAACGTAGCACACGCCACCATGCGCCCTTTCCCCTCATAGCCACACGCCAAAAAACCATGTTCAGGTTCAAAGATGTGTACCCCTCGTTGGCGCAACGTATCGAGATGGGCGGTGACGACGGCATTGCGGTACATATGTACGTTCATTGCGGGAGCCACGAGGATGGGCACACGGGAGCCGATCGCAACCATCGTCGTGGACAGCATGTCGTCTGCGAGTCCGAGGGCAAACTTAGCCAAAAAATGAGCCGTTGCGGGGACAATCATCACCGCGTCTGCACGGTCGGCAATGTCGACGTGTGCGATGACGGTCGGATCCTCCTCTGCAAACGTATCCAACACGACGCGTTGCCGTGTAATGGCTTGCAACGTCAAGGGCGTGACGAATTTGCATGCCTCCGCAGTCATGATCACGTGTACATGCGCCCCTTGTTGCACCAACGCACTACACAATTCCACCGCCTTATACGCGGCGATGCCTCCCGTTATGCCCACGACCACGGTACGTCCGCGGATACGCTCGATCATCGTTGGTTCCTCCCGTTCGTCTCACTACGACGGCCATCTTTCAGTGCGAAACGCCAAAAAAACAACAACCGCTACCGGTTGTCGCGTCGTTCGGTGTTTCCTTGTTCCGTCGCTTCGTAACGCACTTCGTCGTAAAAAATTTCTTCTAGTGCGCATCCGACAGGCTTATAGGACTGTGGCTTCGGCAACCGAATTCGTGATCCTTCACGCAACATGCGTGCACGACGAGAAGCGGCGATGACGAGCAAATACTTACTGCCTGTCTTCTCTACTAACTCATCAATGGATGGAAATAACATCGTTCATTCCTCCTCCAACCACGTCTGTACCATCCACAAATGACGCACTGCTTTGCTATGTTCGGCGACCATAATGCTATGAATGTGCTGGCACGCTTGCTCGATATCGTCATTGATGACCGTATAGTCGTATTGGCGCATCAGCCGAAGTTCCGTCGCCATCGCTTCCATCCGTGAAGCGATCGTCGTCTCTGTCTCTGTCCCACGACCGACCATCCGATTACGCAACTCATCTAATGAAGGGGGAAGCAAAAATACAAATACCGCATCGGGAAAATGACGCCGCACTTGCAAGGCACCTTGCACTTCGATCTCTAAAATGACATCGTGCCCTGCATCCAACTTTTGTTGAACAAAAGAACGTGGCGTTCCATAAAAATGACCGACGTACTGTGCCCATTCTAACAAGTCTCCTGCATCGATCATGTGCTGAAATTGTTCAGGCGTCTTAAAAAAATAATTTATACCATCAATCTCGCCAGCACGCGGAGCACGCGTCGTCGCTGAAACCGAATACAACAAATCCGGTGTTCGCTCACGCAAATGTGCACACACCGTTCCTTTGCCCACACCCGATGGACCAGACAACACGATCAGCAATCCCTTCGTAGAAACCGTTTCCTTGCTTTTCATCTCTGCATGCGCCGATATTGCTGTCGTTCCCATCATCGGTCGTCTCCCCCTTTGCGTATACAAAAGCCCTACGGCAATCGTTTATGCGTGGTTAAAGACCATTTTACCCGATTATGGCGCACAGTACAAGTCTCCAACGCACAATTGGCTGGCGTGTGCGGGGTTAGCGACGGTCGCGCGGTCCCCCAACAAACGCTTTCTCTGTAGCATCTAACCCGTATACTGTATGCAACGCCTGAATACATTCCTTGCATTTGGTTTCGTCAATGACGCACGACACTTTGATTTCTGATGTACTCACCATTTTGATGCTCACCCCTTCATTGGAGATCGCCTCGAACATTTGGGCGGCTACCCCAGGATTGCTCGCCATCCCTGCCCCAACAATGGATATTTTGATGAGGGATTGCTCACACGTGACCGCATCAAACCCGACTGCCGTCTGCATCGACTGCAACAATGCCGTCGCTTGTGCGACCTCTGCATGACCGACCGTAAACGAGAAATCTGCTTTTCCATCCACGACCCCACTTTGGACGATAATGTCGACGTTGATGTGCGCATTTGCCAATGAGGTGAACACTTTGGCAAGCTGCCCAGGCTGGTCCTTCACACCCAAAATACTAATGCGCGCCACATTTTTCTCATAGGCGATGCCCCGCACGACAACCCCTTGTTCCATCTGCGCTTCCTCCTTTACGAGCGTCCCTTCTTCGTGACGAAAACTCGACCGCACGACGATGGGTACCGCATAATGTTTGGCGTACTCCACCGCACGCGGATGCAACACGGCGGCCCCTAAGTTTGCGAGCTCTAACATTTCGTCGTACGAAATTTCTGGCAACTTGCGCGCCACCGCAACGACACGCGGGTCCGTCGAATACACCCCATCGACATCCGTATAAATCTCACATACGTCGGCTTTGAGTGCTGCCGCAAGGGCGACTGCGGTCGTATCGGATCCTCCGCGTCCGAGCGTAGTCAGTTGATTGTCTTCCGACCTCCCTTGAAACCCAGCGACAATGACAACGTTCCCTGCGGCAAGCGCCTGATGAATCGCATCGGGTGCAATGTGTTTAATGCGTGCTTTTGCATGCACGGCTTCTGTGGCAATGCCCGCTTGCCATCCCGTCATGGAAAGGGCCGCTTGCCCCTGTGCTTCAATCGCCATCGCCAACAACGCACACGACACTTGCTCTCCCGTCGTCAATAACATATCCATTTCGCGCAAGGACGGGGCATCGGACAATTGTTTTGCAAGATCGATGAGCTCATCTGTCGTATCGCCCATCGCCGACACGACAACGACGATATCGTGCCCTTCTTCTTTTTTGGCGCGTACGCGCGTCGCCACGTTGCGCATTCGTTGGACATCCCCAACTGAGCTTCCGCCAAACTTCATGACTACCAACGCCACGGATAACCACGCTCCTTTTGGTCTGAGTGATACAGCATGGTAGGTATACGAATCACGTCTGCACTACACCATCCCTGTCGGTGAAACCACCTTTCGCTTTCTCACAAAAGGCAGCCCTCTATGCATATGTTTTCAAACTGTGTTTCATATTACGCCCGAGAAATATACTTTCCTTCTCTGGTGTCAATGAGCAACACGTCATTCTCGTTGATGAACAGGGGGACTTGCACGAGAAGACCGGTTTCCATTTTTGCACTTTTTGAAGCGCCCGTAGCGGTGTTTCCCTTGATGCCAGGTTCCGTTTCGATGACTTTGAGTTCGACGTGATTTGGCAAGTTGATCCCGATAATTTCTTCTTGATACGAGACGATCGTAATCATCATATTCTCAATGAGAAACTTTTTCTCCCAAGCGAGTTGTTTTTCTGACAACGTAATTTGATCGTAGGTCTCGTTGTCCATAAACGTATATTCCGTGCCCGAATTGTATAAATATTGCATCGCCCGACTTTCTACGATCGCCCGCATGACATTTTCACCGGCACGAAACGTTTTTTCGACGACATTTCCATTGCGCATATTTTTGAGTTTCGAGCGGACAAAGGCGGCTCCTTTTCCTGGCTTGACGTGCTGGAAATCGAGCACTGTAAACAAATCATGGTCTACTTCTATCGTCAGTCCTGTCTTAAAATCGTTTACGGAAATCACAGTACACGACCCTTTCTGTGTGCATTTTTGTTGGGCAGTTGAACGCCTCGGCGAACACACTCCCGAAGAAAATTCCCGCTAATACTAAACACTGATTGAATACAGGAATTTTATTGGTTCAAAATCACTGTGCGTTCTCATAAAATGGAGCCCTTTGCCATAGATGTTTTTAATCCGTGTTTGGTTTAGCACGGGATGACTGTCCACGCCTTGGGACTGTGACTGAGCACCTCGCACCCGTCGGGGGTAATCACCACGATGTCTTCTATGCGCACGCCCCCCCATCCTGGGATATAAATGCCGGGTTCGACCGTCAAGACGTGACCGACTTGTAACGGGGACGTTTCGCGTGCGCTTACTGTCGGCCACTCGTGAATGTCCAAACCAACAGCATGTCCCGTAGCATGAACAAAACGATCAGCATAGCCGTGTTGTGCAATGATCGCACGCGCCACCGCATCGGCTTGCTGTCCCGTCATCGCAGGGCGCAACGCTGCAATGACTGCTTGTTGTGCAGTCAAAACAATCTCATAGACATGTTGATGCAACGCCGTCGGTTCGCCTACGAACACGGTACGCGTCAAATCTGAGCAATATCCTCCGACACGAGCACCAAAATCAAGCACGACAAACTCTTGGGGAGCGATGCGTTTGTCTGTGGCAATGCCATGCGGGAGCGCAGCGCGTTCCCCCGACGCCACAATGATCTCAAAACTCGTCGCCGTAGCCCCGTGCGTGCGCATATATTGTTCAATTTCCCACGCAATATCGCATTCTCTCACGCCGGGGCGGATATGCGGCAACACATGGGCATACGCATCGTCGGCAAGTTGGATCGCGCGGCGCATCATCCCTTGTTCTTCGACACTTTTTATCGCACGCAACGATTCGATCGCGTGGCTTGTCTGCACGAGGGTGACGTCCGTACCAAACGTGTGACAGTATCGTTCATACGTGGCGACCGTGACGTGTGCTGCTTCGTAGCCCAACATACGCACGCCGTGGTCGCAAAGCGTTTTATGTAGCACTTCCTCTACCACACCAGAAAATACGACGATTTGCCATAGCGGGGCTTCTCGCTGTGCTTGCTCACCATAGCGACCGTCTACAAACAACCATTGCGTTTCCTTGCTCACAACAGCATAGCCAACAGAACCGGTAAACCCCGATACATACGCCCGATTTTCCGCACACGCCACGACGAGCGCATCGAGCGTTTGTGTAGAAAGCCATTGACGCAACGCATGCAGACGCAATTTCACTGCTTCCGCCGATACGACGAGCGCACTGAGAGAGTTCATTGTCCCTTCTCCTTCTCTGCACGGAAACGGCTCACTAACGCCTGAACCGCCAATTCGTAGCCGACAGGGCCGAGCCCCGCAATCACGCCCCACATGACAGGCGCAGTAACAGAGACGTGGCGAAACGGTTCTCGTTGGTGCACATTGGTCACGTGCACTTCAATCGCAGGCAACCCAACGGCCGCGACCGCATCCCGTATGGCATAACTGTAATGTGTCCACGCCCCTGGGTTGAGGATCATCCCATTTACGTCTTGGCGTAACTCATACAAGGTGTCGAGAAACACCCCTTCGTGGTTGGATTGCACACAATGCACATGCACCCCGTGCAACAGACCGTAGTCAACCACACGCTGTTCGAGCTGTTGCAACGTCGTGGATCCATACACGTCGGGTTCTCTCCAGCCCAACGCTTGTAAATTTGCACCGTGTAACATCAAAATGCGCCATGGTGTATCCAGACGATTCTCCTCCTTCCTACACAGCAATCGCTCGTCCCCACAGTGTACCATATTCCTCCGCGTATCGACACGTTTGCGCACGTCAAAATCATCGCTGGTTCAAAACAATGCAACAAGACCGTACAGTAAAATAGGGATAAACAATAAAAAAGCGATTACCGTCAATACGACGCGTAAAATGCCGCGTGGCCGAGAACGCGCATATCCAATCAGCAATGAAGCCACTGCCATACAGCCAATTGCCACAAAAGATGCCCACATTTTATCCAACGCACTCATTTTTTGCTCCTTCCCCTTTCTTCATATTGCCCACTTATTGTACCATATGAACAAAAAAACGCCTACAGAAACGTTGCTGTAAGCGACCATGCAATGCTATTTTTTATTTATTTCCGCAACATCATTCGCATCATTTGCTCGAGTTGTTGGGGATTAGCCCCGCTTTTTCGGATGGCCTCGATGATTTCTCGCGTCGTAGACTCGTTGACAGGAATGCCCGCTAACGTAGAAACTTGCTTAATTAACTTGCGCATAGACGCATCGTTTTCGAACATCGACGGTTTCAAGTATTGGGCAAGATGAGAAATTTCTTGTTCGGATATCGATTTCCCGAGTTTGCGCTTGACGAGCTGCAACACTTCTTTGCCTACGTTTTTATTCATCGTTTCTCCCCCTTTCACCTCCGTACACGATATGCATGAAAAGGAAAATGCGTATAGGCCACCCCGATCCTCATGCTGCATGTGTCATACCTCTTGCCGTGGGAAGGAAAGGGAGTTGACTCTCTCCATCAGATCAGTTATAATTCTTCCTGTTAAGAACGTTTTATTTTTTTGAATAAAATTGAAAGCGTTTACATTTTTCAAAAAGGAGCATGTTATGTTTTCAGTTCCCTTCATCCTGCGCTCAGCGCATCTTTGTCGCGATCCCCCTACTGGTGTTCGTCCCTGCCACCTTTCCTATTTGTCAAAAAATACACACCGAAAAAGGGGACGCTATTCATGCACACTACCTTACCCAAAACGATTCGTACCACCCTGATGGGCACGATCCTGCTCTGTATGATCGGGACAACCTTTGTCATCCCGCCCCGTAAAGTTGAAGCCGCAGAACCTGTGTCCCTCACGGTCGTAGCCATCATGGTCAGTATAGCGGCCGCCAAAAATTTAGCTACTTTCCTAGCAGAAAAATGTCCACAGCTAAATTTTAATGCATCTTGCCAAAAATCGCTCCGTGAAAATGGGAAGAAAATCGTAGATCGCGCAACAAAGGAACAACAACTCCCGCCGATTTCCTCCGATCAGGCCGTGGTGATTTATTCGCTTATCCTGCAAACATTATCCAAGTCACCTACGCTCATAAAAGAAAAACCTGTACTCTTGTCACAGCTCTATACATTGTTTACGCCATGGTTGGGGAAACCTGTGATTGAAAAAATTCGTTTTTTAGAAAAAACGATCAAAGATGGATTTACCTGTAAGACTAAGGATTGCGTACGAGAGGTAGCTCAAAAAATACAGCGCATTACTCGCTTTAAACCTGGAGAATTGGCTGCCGTCTGTTCGAGTTATTCGCTCCTTCCTGAAAGTTCTTCTATCAAATATTGCACTGGTCTAGAAAATACGGTTTTTGACGGACGGGTGACTGGAAGCGCTGGTATCCCTTCCCAAGCTGGAGCGATTCCCACAACCACTACTTCTACTAATCCTGTATCCAAAAAACCTACATCCTGCGAAAATAGTTCGTCCACCTCCACAAAAAATCTAACCGAGAAACAAAAAAATACGATCAGAACAGAGATTTTGAAAGTGCTTTATTCATCACCTGAGACAAGCATTGGAATAAATTATCGTGCATTTATCGAAAGCAAAATCACAGACAAAAATAAAAATTTAATAAATGTTTTGAAAACTAAAAGAGATCAATTAAACGATTCGCTAAAATGCCTAGGTGTAACAAATCTAGATGAAATAAATAGCGAATATCTTCCCTCCTCACCCATCCTCGATGCAAAATGCTACGGTACCCCATGTATTATCATCTTGGTTCCTTCGGTAGCCATTCCCACGTATAAAAAACCGTTTATTGGTACTCGGGGAGAGTGGGAAAAACTCGTAAAAGAGTATAACAAGAGTAAAAAGTCTTCGTAAAAAACCTCCTCATACGAATCTAGACGCTACGAAAACACTATTTTATTTACGCACAAAAAAGACACGCTCATCAAAATCACAACGATGCGGGTGTCTTTTTTTCGCTAACTATGTGCGTGTAATGCCTCCTTGTTCGAACGTCGTGGCGCGATTCATCAGTGCTTGTACTGCTTCTCGTGGGGATTTTCCCTCGAACAACACGGCTGCGAGTTGCGTTGCGATCGGCAATTCCACGTTGTATCGTTGGGCGAGCACCAGTGCAACCTTCGTCGTAGACACGCCTTCTACTACCATGCCCATCTCCTGCAACACGTGTGGCAACGATTTCCCTTGGGCACAGGCGTACCCCGCACGCCAGTTGCGGCTGTGGCGACTCGTACACGTGACGACCAAATCCCCCATCCCTGCAAGACCGGCAAACGTCGTCGCCTGCGCCCCCATGGCGATTCCTAACCGTGTAATTTCCGCCAATCCTCTTGTCAGCAGCGCTGCTTTTGCGTTGTCTCCAAAACCGAGCCCATCGGACATCCCTGCGCCCAAAGCAATAATGTTTTTGAGTGCCCCAGCGACCTCGACCCCGATGACATCACGGTTCGTATACACCCGCAAATACGGCGTATGAAACATCTGTTGTATGCATTGCGCACTCGTCTGTGCGTGGGAAGCGACAACGACTGTCGTCGGCAACTGTGCAATGACTTCTTCTGCATGACTCGGACCCGATAAAACGACAATCTTTTGTGGATCGCATTGGGGCAACGCCTGCGCGATCACTTCGGACATGCGCACGTGCATGGTCGGATCAAACCCCTTGGTCGCATGTACGAGATGGTGTCCTTGATGCACATACGGTTGGGTCAACGCCACCACGTCACGCATTCCCTGAGAAGGTGCGACATAAATCAACGCCTGTCCATGCTGCGCTGCACGTTCCACATCCGTGGTCGCCCGCACGTTTCGGGGCAAGCGCATTTGTGGAAAATAGCGTGTATTCGTATGTTCCGTATTGATCTCCTGTGCTTGGGATGCATGCCGCGTCCACACGATGACTTCGATGCCTTTGGAGGCGAGCGTAGCCGCCAACGCCGTCCCCCAACTGCCTGCGACCCATACGGTCGCTCTCGTGATCATCGGTGTGGCCCTTCGGGGCGATTCCGTGTAGAAAAAATACGGTGTTCTTCTCTACGCCTCAATTTGCGAATGTTTGTACGATGCTGGTATATCGCCAATCCTCCGAGCACGAGACCCCATATCACCATGGTATGGGGCATGTCAAACAGAAGCAACATGGGAGGCAACAACAAAGCAAACACCATCGACCCAACAGAAACGTATCGGGTGACCAGCAAAATGGTGATTGCACAGGCACCTGCCACGATCGCAGGCAAAAAGCACACCGTCGCCACCACCCCGATCGTCGTCGCAATTCCTTTGCCCCCGCGAAACGAAAAATATACCGGCCAATTGTGCCCGACGATCGCACCCAATCCCGCAAGCAACGCAAACTCAAGCTGTCCCCCCCCGAGCCACCGTCCGATCCACACGGCGACGACCCCTTTGAGCACATCCAAAAAAAGCACAGCCAAGGCAGGTCCTTTGCCCAACACACGCAACGTATTCGTTGCCCCCGCATTGCCGCTCCCGAATTGGCGAATATCGATGCCTTTGAGCATGCGTCCGAACAAATAACTAAAACTCATCGATCCGAGCAAGTAGCCACACAAAGTTGCAATGATCATGCGTTCTCATCCTAACCGTTCGTCATGTGTTTTTCGTAAAACGAGTTTCAGTGGCGTCCCTTCAAATGGAAATGCCGTACGAATCCGATTTTCGATATAGCGCACATAAGAAAAATGCATCAACTCTGGCTCATTCATAAACATCACAAACGTAGGCGGTTGTATCGACACCTGCGTGATGTATTTGATTTTGAGCTTCCGTCCTTTTACCGGTGGTGGCGGATTGTACGCAATCGCATCCAACAACACATCGTTTAGTATCGCAGTCGACACACGCAACCGATGCTGTGTAGCGACATGTTGCACGACGGGAAGCAAGCGATGGATGCGTTGTTTTGTTTTGGCGGATAAAAAAACGACGGGAGCATAGTCCAAAAAAGCCATGTGATCACGTAGATGTTCCGTAAACCGCTGCATCGTTTTATCGTCTTTGGTGACGAGGTCCCACTTGTTGACGACGAGGACACACGCCCGCCCTGCATCGTGCGCATACCCTGCGATGTGTTTATCTTGTTCCGTCAAGCCCTCTTCTCCGTTGATCAAAATCAACGCCACATCCGTTCGCTCAATCGCAGTCATGGCACGCAACACGCTATATTTTTCTGTTGCTTCGTATACTTTCCCCCGCTTGCGGATGCCCGCCGTGTCGATCAACACATACGGGTGTCCTTCCCGCTCGAATGGCGTGTCAATCGCATCTCGTGTCGTACCTGCTATCGCACTCACAATGACGCGGTCTTCGCCCAACAATGCATTGACGAGGGAGGACTTCCCTACGTTCGGTCGCCCAATACAAGCAATCTTCACGACGTTGTCCTCGTACACTTCTTCCTCCACTTTGGGCAACAACGCCACAATCTCATCGAGCAAATCGCCGACACCGAGCCCATGTACCCCAGAGACACCGTGTGGCTGTCCTAAGCCGAGGTCATAAAAATCGTATGTCTCCTCCATATGGTGAATGTGATCAATTTTATTCACCGCAAGGAGGACGGGTTTTTGGGAACGATGCAACAACTGTGCGATCGTCGCATCCGCCACGGTCTTGCCCACTTGTCCATCTGCAACGTATAAAATGACATGCGCTTCATCCATCGCCAACTCTGCCTGTACACGGACGGAAGCGAGCAACGCATCATCATCAAAAATTGCAATCCCCCCTGTATCCACGAGCGAAAATGCAACGCCATTCCATTGGGTATGAGCGTATAACCGATCCCGCGTGACACCTGGCTGGTCTTCCACAATGGCTACCCTTGCCCCAATCATCCGATTAAAAAGGGTCGATTTCCCCACATTGGGTCGCCCTACGATTGCTACAAGTGGCTTCGTCATCGTGTTGCTCCTTCTCTGTCCCTGAGGCAATCTACTTCGATTGCGCTTTTGCCGTTTCGCAAGTCATTATATCAAAAGGAATGAAAAAAGACGAACGCCAATGTTGTTCGCCTTTTCCCCTTGTACGTGCTCTCTGTCGTGCGTTATCCCGATGAATGCTTATTTGAAGCGGTTGAGTTGCTCGCCAAAACGCTCCCCTAGCGTCATGTGCATGCCCGTTGTTTCTTCTGGTTGTTCGTCTTTGGGGGAAGAAGCAGCTGCACGCCCTAAATCTGGCAGTTCTTCAACTTCTTTAATGCTCAATGAAATGCGCCGTTGTTCTACGAGAATGTCCAACACTTTGGCAGAAATCGTCTGCCCGATATCGAGCACTTCAAATGGTGTGGATATGCGTCGATGCGAAATTTGGGAAATGTGCACAAGCCCTTCGATGCCGGGTTGAATCTCAATGAATGCACCAAAATCCACGATGCGTTTCACTTTTCCTTCGATCACATCATCGATGCGGATGGTGTCTTCGATGTGCTCCCACGGGCTCGGCAAAGCCGACTTAATACTGAGAGAAATGCGTTGGTTCGCAGGGTCGATCTTGATGACTCTCACGCGGACGACTTCCCCCACTTGCACGACATCTTGGGGTTGATCGACGTGTTTCCAAGACAACTCCGAAATATGCGCCAATCCATCGATTCCCCCAATGTCGATAAATGCACCGAACTTGGTCAACCGTTGGACTGTGCCGTCGAGCACTTGATCCACGCGCAGGGCATTGAAAATCTCATCTTTTTTTGCTTGGTATTCGGCTTCGGCGACTTCCTTATGCGACAAAATAAGCTTGTTGTTCGCTTTGTCGATTTCTTTGACTTTGACGGACAACATCTTACCTTTGTACCCCGCATAGTCGTCTACAAAAAAACGATCGATCATCGAGGCAGGAATGAACCCCCGTACGCCACAGTCGGCGACGAGCCCCCCTTTGACGGCATCGACGATCTTCACTTCAAATACCGCATCCTCATCGGCATATTTTTGGATATGTACCCAAGATTTTTCGCTGTCTACTTGACGTTTGGACAATGTGAGCGTTTCCTTCGCATCATTAATACTGACAATACGACATGTCACTTCTTGCCCGAGCTGTACAATCTCCTCGATGTGATCGACCGATAAAAAGGTGAGCTCCCGCGCAGGGATGACACCGTCATATTTATACCCAATATCGACATATACACAGTCTGCATCGATCTTAATGATCGTCCCCGTAACGGTATCACCTTTGCGGAACGTCATCTGATCCATCAGTTGTTCTTGGCTCGGTTGCTCCTCGTGCAAAGGCTCGGCAGATGCACTGTGCGGAATACTTGCTGGTGGTTGAACGGTTACTTCGTGCTCGACTTGTTCTGTCATGGTCAAATCCTCCTCGTTATCATTAACCAAAATGGAGCGAAACGATTTCCTAATGATACCATGTATGGGGATGAAAATCAATGCTGCCTGTTCAAATTTTGTGATGAAATTTTGTGCATGTCTCACCATGTGCTCAAGCGTCTGTCCTGTTTCACGGGAAGGACGATTGTTTCTGAGTGCCGTTTGCCGTATAGTGTGAATGGCTCAAAAAATATTTTTGTATGCGATGGCTGCTGTGCACCGATTATCCCAAAACATGAAAAGAGGATTGGTCAATGAAAACGTCGCAAAAAACACAACCCCCAAAATTGCGTCTGCATCGCATCGGTACGATCGGAGGGCACGGTGCCACACTCGGTATCGTTGCAGGATGCGTCCTTGGCGTGTTCTTGAAAATCGTCGAACAAACGACGGGGGAAAAAGTGTATACTTTGTTGCTCAATGTCGATTTTATTCCGCACATCCCACAACCTCTGCCAGAACCCATCGAGTTCGTCCTCCATGTACTCGTCTCGATTGGGATTGGCGTCGGATACATCGGACTGCTCCAAGGCATCAAATTTTGTCGCACACACCCCAAAACTGTCGGCCTCCTCCTTGGGGTACTCGCCATCCCCTCCTTTTTTCCGCTCACCAGCTTGTCTACGCGCACCCCGCATCCCGACGACCTCATCGCCTTGTTGTGGTGGTGCGCCGGACATGTGCTGTACGGCGTCGTGTTGGCTTCTTATGGGAATGCGTGGGTACGACGCGTGCGTCCCCCTACCCAATGAATGCGCCTCATGTTTTGGTGGCCGATGAAAAGCATGCTTTATACGTACACTTTCTTTGTCATGTCCGCTAACACGAGATCGGCGGTCAGCTGTCCGGATAACGTCACCATCGGCACCCCGCCCCCAGGATGCGTTGAGCCCCCTACAAAATACAAATGGGACAACACGGCACTACGACTCGGAATTTTAAATCCCCCGTTTCGTTTTCGATCCGTGACGACACCATAAATCGAGCCCCCGTGCGCACCATAGAGTGAAGCAAGGTCGTCGGGAATGAACTGCTGTTCAAACTCGATATGGTCGCGCAAATGCACTGCACCCATTCGTTCGAGTTTTTCCACAACCAATGCGCGATAACGATCGCGATGCAGTTCCCAGCTTTCATTTGGACAAAGCGGGGGCACGTGAGTCAATACGAACCAGTTTTCCTTGCCTTCCGGAGCTTGTGAACGATCGCTTTTAGAAGAAATGCCCACATAAACAGTAGGGTCTTCTGTGATTTTTTTGTGGTGAAATATATCGTAAAACTCCCGCGCAGGACTTCGTGAAAAGAAAAAGTTATGGTGTGCAAACTGCGGGTACTCCCGATTGACTCCGAGCAACAACACGTGTCCTGAAACGGTAGGTTCAAACTTGGCGAGTTTCGTCACTTCTACTTCTGCTTGGGGCATGCCCTTGAGAAGCGTATTATAAGCTGGGATGACTTCTTGATTGCAAATGACCACGTCGGCTGCGACATGGCCTCCTTGACGTAACGTCACGCCACACGCACGTCCATCTTTGGTATCAATGGAAACGACTTCGGCAGACGTCCGTATTTCGACCCCCATTTCGTCGAGCAATTTTATCATGCCCCGTGCGATGTTGTACATCCCCCCTTGGACGTAATAAATGCCCAATCCGAGCTGTACGTAAACCAGTTGCGACAATACTGCGGGGGCATCATAGGGGGACGAACCGATATACATCAAAAAAAAGTTGAAAAGTTGGCGCAATCGCTCGTCTTTTATGTACTTGGTCGTCACCTGATCCATCGATTTTAGTGGGTCCATCGCCATCAAGTCGCGTAACGTGTGGTGTTGGCGCATGTCCGTCGTGCCTGTAATCGAAGTCGCATATACACTTTTGAGCGAAAGCTCGTACATCTTTTGGCACGTCGCCAAATATGCCAAAAAACCCTCGCCGTCTGGGGCGTGCACACGACGCAACGCACCGAGCATCTCCGGCAAATCCCCCTGCACGTCCAACGTAAGTCCATCTTCAAACCACGTACGCCACTGTGGTTCGACACGGGTAATGGTCATGTAATCGGCCAACTTTTTCCCTGCACGGGCAAACAATTGTTCTAACACCCAAGGCATTGTCAAAATAGACGGCCCCGTATCGAACGTATACCCAAATCCTTGACGAATGTTGAGTTTTCCACCGACTCGCTCATTTTTTTCGAGCACGATGACCTCGTGACCGGCACTGCGCATGCAAATGGCTGCAGACAATCCTGCCAATCCTCCGCCTACGACAATGACACGCTGTTTTTTTGTCTCCATGGTGTTCTCACCCTTTCTTCTCGTCATGGGATCGCTTGCTGGACACTGTCATTCCACGGTATGCACATCACGCACAAGTCGCCACTCTCCCCATGGAGAGGCGAAGTTGGGCTTTTGATGGATTTATCGTATAATAAACTACAGATATTGTCAAAAGATGCGTGGATTGGGTATTCCGTCGTGTCCTCTTCCTTTTTAGTTCGGGAAGAAGGGGGGATTGGAGCGGACTAGGATGCCATACGAATCGCGGATTTGAGAACATACACACTGCGGGTTTACGTTTATGCTACAAATCCCGATCCCCGTGAGGAAGCAGGTGCATTCATGGATATTTTTGCAGATGTCGTCCAAAAAGGACGACACGCGGCGTCGACATCCCCTTCCTCTTTTACGCTACGCACTCGTCTCGCCTTCCTTCATCGCCTTGGCCAAGCGTTGGTCGCTTCGCGCGAGGAGTGGATCCATTTTCTCGTGACTACGCAACACAAAACGCCAAGCGATGCGTTACGTGCGGACATTTTGCCCGTGCTCGATGCCATCGCCTACTTGCGGCGTTTTGCGCCACGGGCATTAAAACCGACGCGTGTGGGCAATGGGTTTTATTTGGGGGCATGGGAAAAAGCATTCATCCATTATGCGCCTTATGGGGTCGTTGCCATCGCTGCCCCGTGGAATTTTCCCTTGCAACTGTCTCTCGTTCCTGCGTTGTTCGCCTTCGTTGCCGGCAATGCCGTCATCCTAAAACCTTCGGAGCGGGTGAACGGTCTCGGGGACTTGTTGCGCAAACTGCTCGCCCAAGCGCATGTCCCGCCAGACCTCTTCCAAGTGATTGATGGAGACGCCGCTGTATTCCAAAAAATCATTGCCCAAAAGCCAGATTTTGTCTTGGTCACGGGGGGGAAAACAGGCGGACAGGACATTTATGCGCAATGCGCCACCCGTCTGATCCCTTGTGTACTCGAACTCGGGGGCCATAACACGTTGCTCGTCTGTGCGGATGCCCCTGTGCGTCGCGCTGCCGAAGCGGCCGTATGGGGGGCTTTCATGAACTGTGGCCAAGTGTGCTTGTCTGTTCAGGCCGTGTACGTGCATCGCACCGTACTGCATGCATTTTGTACCCATTTGGAAACGCTTATTGCGCAATATACGTCCGATATCGGGGGCATGGCGAACGAAACGTCTTGGCAACACGCGTATGCGCTCGTATGCGATGCGTGCAACAAAGGGGCTACGATCTTGTACGGTCGTCTCCCTACCGCAGAAGACTACCCTTCTTTCCCTCCCCTTGTATTGACTGGCGTGACCCCTTCCATGCGCTTGTTCCACGAAGAAGTGTTCGGTCCCGTGTGCTACCTCATCGCCTATGACGAACCAGACGAGCGTGCGCTCCTCGCGCAGTTGCAACGGCGTTCTGATGCACTCGGTGTGAATATTTTCACAAAAAATCCGCGACGCGCAAGGCAGTGGGCTGCCTTACTCCGTACGGGAAGCGTATCGATCAATCACGTGTTCGGCGTCGTATTGCGCATGGACGTTCCCTTTGGTGGCGTGGGCAACAGCGGATTTGGAAGATATCGGGGCATCGAGGGCATTCGCACGTTCGTTACCTCAAAGGCAGTGACCGTCCGTGCCACATGGTGGCGCAAGGATGTCATGTGGTTTCCTTATGCCAAAACGATCGATCGTTGGCTGATCAAAATGTTACAATGGAAATGGCGTTCGTCTACGCAGAAAGATGTGATGCCATGATTTCGTTTGTCACTACATTGTTATTTTTGGCGTGCGGTGCGCTTCTCTTTCGACGTTGGCGGGATGCGACGACGAGTGCCCTTCCTTCTTTTGATTCTGCTACGCATACGCACACAACAACAAGCTCCCTGTTGGTGAGTGTGATTATCCCAGCCCGCAACGAAGCCTCTAATTTACAACGCTTGCTCCCCGCCCTGCTTGCCCAACACCATGCGCCTGTCGAAATCATCGTGGTGGATGACCATTCCGAAGATGAAACTGCGGCCGTTGCCGCTTCGTATGCGCACGTACGTGTCGTCTCGGCACCCGCATTGCCCGCAGGATGGGTTGGCAAATCTTGGGCATGTACTTGCGGGGCAAACGTGGCACGCGGAGATTTGTTGCTTTTTTTGGATGCAGATACGTTGCCAACCCCGCATTTTTTGAGGTGGATTGTCCACGTTTGGCAACAACACGGCGGACTGCTGACGGTGCAACCGTACCATACGGTGACGCATGCATACGAACAAGCGTCTGCTTTTTTTAATCTTATCGTCTTGGCTGGATCGGCGCAGTTTTCTCCTTATGAAAATTTGTACCGCTCATTTGGGCCGTGTGCCCTGTGTGCACGAACAGATTATGACCACGTCGGGGGGCATGCGACCATCCGTGATGAAGTTTTGGAACATTTGCAACTGGGTCAAACGTTTGAACAGCACGGTTTCGCACACGTCGCCTACGGGGGACGCGGGGCACTGTCGTTTCGGATGTACCCACAAGGGGCGCTGGAACTTGTCCGTGGCTGGATGAAGAGCATTGCCTTAGGAGCAGGATCCACGGCACTTTTCCCGCTGCTGTTATGCATCGGTTGGATCGTGGGATTGTACGGCGCACTTTTTTACGCAGTAGAAGCGCGTACGCTCTTTTCTGTGGTCATCGGGATCGGGTTATACGGGGGCGCTGCATGGCAAGTGTGGCATTTTTTACGTCGCGCAGGCTCTTTTTCTGTTTTTGTTGCCCTCGCTTATCCCCTGTATTTGACGTTTTTTGTTGGGGTGATGTGTGCCTCGTTCGTGCGGAGCTTTGGCGGACGCAACGTCTCTTGGAAAGGGCGCACGATTGCCGTAAAACACAAGAAAAAATGATCGTATGGTTCGTTTTGCCACGAAACAGCCGCTGTATGGGTGAACCCTATCCTACATCATAAAGGAGTACGCCAATGCACCTTGTATGGATCAATGCGCTGTTTATCGTCCTCACTCATGTGTGCGCGATCACTTGGGGGCGTCTCCTCTCCCCTGCCTATGTGTTGCGTGAACATCCGTGGTCGCACATTCGCTCCTTTGAAGCCGAGGGACGTCTGTACGCCCGTTGGTGTCGCGTTCGTGCATGGAAACACCACTTGCCCGATGGGGGGGCGTGGCTGGGGCATTTTCCAAAAGCTTCTTTGCATACCGTCGATCGCACATATCTCGCACAATTTATCGGGGAAACGCGACGCGGGGAATTTACGCATATGCTCGGATTTATATTTTGTTTCCCTATTGTGCTGTGGAACGATGTTGTCGTGAGTGGCATGCTCCTGTTGTATGGGGCGGTTGCGCACGTGCCGTGTATTGTCGTCCAACGATACAATCGCGCACGGTTGTTGCGTGTATGGAATCGTCAACGCCCAGATGAATGCAACGAACCACCCAAGCTATGCTAAAAAGGAAAGACCCGCACTTTCTCCCCGTGGCATATCGCACACGGTCATTTCATGCGCAAATTCCGAATTATATGAGGGACATTGCTTTGAAAGCTTTTCTCGAATGCTGCAAACGACATGCCTAAGTGTTTTCTGGTCATCTGCTCGAATAAGTTTTTTGCAGCGTCTGCTTCAAAGCTTTTACGAATAAAATTGATTTTATGAAGAACCCCCTTGGACTGCATACCAGAAATCATTGAAAAAAATTCCTTGTGTATTTTAAAATCTTTATTTCTTTTGCGTGCAAGTTGATCAAAATAATAAAATACCAAAAATGCATATGAATAAGAAAATGATGAATCGAAATTATGGAAACCAACCATCATTTCATTCAATGATTTTTTGATTAATTTAGTAGTGACTCCACTATTTGAAAACGTTGGTTTTGAATTTAAACTTTTATAGAGTTCTGTTGGTGTATAGAGTTCTATTGGGAAAAAATATTCTTTTATATTATAATTCGCTGGAACATCTTGAAAATATACCTTCTCTTTCTTAAAATCAAACTGTTCTCGAAACTCCCACTCGGCAAACCGCGCAAGTCCTTCTATAAAAAAACTGGATTTACTATCGAAAATCATTTTATCTCTATAGTAAAAAAATTGCAGGTTGAGTTCCATTTGATACAAATGAGTCAATTCGTGCAGATGTATGATCGGCAGTCCAAAAGGTAAATACAGAATATAAATTACTTTTTCTCCCTTAATAACGTAACCACCAATGTCGCTACCGTGGGGTGGTAAAATGAACAGGATGAGCTTTTTTTTGTATGCAATCCCAAACTTCTTATTTAAAAACTGTAAATAAATGTTGTGCACCCCCAAAACATGATCACATGAGTTTGGAGCCAATTTAGTATTGGCTGTTTTCCATTGATAATTCCTGTGCACCCACACTTCCAATGCGTCAGAGGCACAACGTTTTATCCCACCTTGGGATGAAATTTGAATTCTATCATATTTCAAATTATGATCATCGATAGCTTCTCGCGAAAGTTTGATTTTCCAAGCAAATGCCTGCAACCCAATATGTTGTGTGGCTACGATACACAACACGATACACACTGCCATTGTCTTCATGCGCTTCACCATTCGCCTATGCATCGGGGGTTGCTCCTTTGTAGAAAAAAGTCGGATTTCAGCGTTCTGATACTAAAAATGATTAAAAACGTCTATGCAGAGGGTTCTTTTTGCGAGAAAAAACAGCGGTTTTTAACCAAGCGGATTCCTGTACAAAATCAGTATTTAGTATGATATACCCACATGTTGAAACCTTCTACACAGCGGGATGCCCTTTGTGGGAACGCGAAAGTCGTTTTAATTGGAGGCTGGTAAAGTGTAGCCTTTCCACAGAGGAACTGGTTTTAAGTCGCGATTCGCATTGGACTTCATGTACTTTCCCTCCATCGTGTTCTTTCGTCAGGTACGTCCATCAAGTCCTTTTTTAAAGCTTATTTCAAATTCTTCTAACGACATGCCTAGGTGTTTTTTTGTGATGTGATCGAATATTTTTTTTGCATGGAATTTTTCAACGATATTCCCTCTTGGTGCAACGTAAGCAAGCAAAGATGGAGACATTGCCAAAAATTCTACATGGATATTGAACTTTTTGTTTCGTTTTTGCGCAAGTTGGTTGAAGTGACGCATGACCAAAAATGCATATGGATAGCCCTCTTTATACTTTTGGAAATCAAAAATCATTTCATCGAATGTTCTTTTTCGGGTTTCCGTCCCCATTGTAAACATCTCACGGGGAAACATCGTATTTATTGGAAATTGCCTTCCTTGACGATCATGAAAATACTTTTTCTCGTTATGAAATGCAAAATTTTCCCTGAATTCCCACGTGATCAAGACCGCCAGTCCTTCAGCAAAAAAACGAGTCGTTTCGGAAGTTACAAAATCATTTATAAAATGCGAGTTTCGTGCTCGAGCTAAATGAATCTGATACATATGGGACAATTCATGAAGATGAACCATTGGGAACAATTCCAAACTTGTCTGAATAAAAATAGTCGATTTATACGAGAAGACATACCCTAATGTGGGGTCATTCATCGCACGGGGTTTAATGAACATGAGCAACTTTTTTTTATACTTTATTCCAAATTTTTTATCTAAAAATTTTAAATAAATTTTATGCCTCTCCAAAGCATGGTTACACGACGTTTCATCATCCCATTTTATTGTTTTACTCTCTATTTTCTGTGGATATTCCTTGTGCACCCACACTTCCAGTGCGTCAGAGGCACAACGTTTTATCCCACCTTGCGATAAAATTTGAATTCTGTCATACTTCAAATTGTGATTCTCGATCACTTCTCGAGAAAGTTTGACCTTCCAAGCAAATGCCTGCAACCCAATACTTTGTGTGGCTACCATACTCAACACGATACACACTGCCATTGTCTTCATGCGCTCCACCACTCGCCTATGCATCGGGGGTTGCTCCTTTGTAGAAAAAAGTCGGAAAATGACCTGCATGAATTTTTACTCTAATTTATTGTAACACATTAATAAAACGATGTCAATTTACGTGTGTTCCATCGTATTCGCCCTTGTCCGGCTGTTATGGTGTCCTTCTATGGGGCTTTTCTGATTTGCTCAACCGAAAGGTGCAATTTGCGCGCGAATTTCTGCATGTCCACGGAAATACTGCCTTTCCTAAAACGGCATGTTGTGTTAGAATAAGGTGAAATTTAGCCAAGACGTTGCACGTATCGTACGCCCACCGATGTGCGATTTTGTCGAAAGGTGTCACGTTCCTTGTGCTTTACGGCTCGCGCTATTTTTATTACATCTATCGAAAGGTGGGCACCTGTGAAAAAACCAAAGATGCGCTCAGACATGATAAAACGAGGGTTCGACCGTGCCCCTCACCGCAGTTTATTGCGTGCTGCTGGGGTGAAAGAAGAGGATTTTGATAAGCCCTTTATTGCGGTATGCAACTCCTACGTCGACATCGTGCCGGGTCACGTGCACTTGCAAGCGTTCGGTGCACTCGTCAAAGAGGCGATCCGTGAGGCTGGAGGCGTCCCCTTCGAGTTTAATACGATCGGGGTCGATGACGGGATTGCGATGGGGCATATCGGGATGCGTTATTCGTTGCCGTCACGAGAAATTATTGCTGATGCACTAGAAACGATGGTGATGGCACATTGGTTTGACGGCATGGTGTGCATTCCCAACTGCGACAAAATTACACCTGGGATGATGATGGGGGCATTGCGGGTGAATATTCCCACGGTGTTCGTCAGTGGTGGTCCGATGAAAGCAGGGAGAACGAGCGACGGTCGGGCGATTTCATTGTCATCGGTTTTCGAAGGCGTGGGAGCGTACCAAGCGGGACAAATTGACGAAAAAAGTTTAGACGAATTGGAACGTTTCGGTTGTCCGACGTGTGGTTCTTGTTCTGGGATGTTTACGGCCAACTCGATGAATTGTCTTGCGGAGGCGTTGGGACTGGCGATGCCAGGCAATGGAACGATCCTTGCGGTATCGCCTGAACGCAAAACTTTCGTACAAGCCTCGGCGAAACAGCTGATGAATCTCATTGCACTCAATCTAAAGCCTAGGGACATCGTCACGATCGAGGCAATCGACAATGCCTTCGCTTTGGACATGGCTTTGGGCGGATCGACAAACACGGTGTTGCACACCCTTGCTTTGGCGCACGAAGCTGGCATCGACTACCCGATCGCACGGATCAACGAAGTCGCTTCTCGTGTGCCCCATTTGGCCAAAATTGCGCCCGCCTCGGATTATCATATCGAGGACGTCCATGAAGCAGGCGGCGTGAGTGCAGTACTCCATGAGCTTTTGAAACTCAAGGGGGCGATTCATGCGGATCGCATCACCGTCACCGGCAAGACGATCGCCGAAAATGTCGCCGGTTGTGAGATCAAACGTCCGGAGGTACTCCGCACCATAGACAACGCACACAGTGCCCAAGGTGGCTTAGCGGTGTTGTTCGGCAATTTGGCACCCGATGGTTCGATCGTCAAAGTCGGAGCAGTCGATGCGTCTGTCGGCGGATACCACTGTGGTCCAGCCATTTGTTTTAATTCACAAGAAGAAGCGATGGAAGGCATCGGCAGTGGCAAAGTAAAAGAAGGTCACGTCGTCGTCATCCGCTATGAAGGTCCCAAAGGCGGTCCAGGGATGCCCGAAATGCTCGCACCGACGTCTATGATCGTGGGCATGGGACTCGGCGCCAAAGTCGGCTTAATCACGGATGGACGTTTCTCTGGCGCTTCTCGGGGCATCTCGATCGGACATATTTCTCCCGAAGCGGCCGAAGGCGGTCCGATTGCCTTCGTACACGATGGCGATCTCATCGAACTTGACCTCGTTAATCGTAAAATTGAGTTGAAAGTAAGCGATGAAGAACTCGCCCACCGTCGGGCGACCGAGTGGACTCCGTTTGTTTCCAAAGTAAAAAGTGGGTATCTTGCACGCTACTCGAAGTTAGTGACGTCCGCATCCACGGGTGGGGTCATGAAAGTATAGTGGATTCGCACGCACCCGTTGTGAAAAAACGTATCCTCAGGGGGATGTCGTTTGTGCGAAAGCAAAAGCGTTCAAAACGATCGTATCACTGGATTAAAATCGTGATGCGCACGAAATAGAGTTGCGTATCATTGGGGGATTTTTTCGATTGTTTCCCCCGCACGAAATACACATTCTCACAGAAGGAATGCGCCCAATGGACAACCATGCACTCCAAACCTTGACCGAGATGATTTCCCTCAAAATGTTCGAACGTCCCTTTGAGCATACCATCTCATTTCATCGCCGGTTGCGTCGCGTCGCTGCGCGATATTTGCCCCGTTCGTATCACATCGACATCAGTTGGGCGTACTATACGGTTCACGGCAATGAGGAGCTATGTCTCGTCATTTTGCATGAATTGTGTCATTATCATCTTCATCGGATGGGCAAACCGTATGCCGAGCGCGACGCAGAGTTCCAATCGTTGCTATCGTTGGTCGGTGCCCCCCCCATGGCAAAAGCAATGCCCCAAAAAATGCGCTACTCGCTCATCTGTGTCGTGTGCGACGCACACTATTATCGCAAAATCAAAACCGACCCCCGTCGTTTTCGATGTGGCAAATGCAAGGGAGAACTCAAACTGTACGAAGTGACAACCTATCCTGGGTCACCGCAATAAAGCGCATCATCCGTATAAACATAAGCAAAAAAGCGCCCGTTTACGGCGAAGTGATTTTTTTACAAATCGGTTTATCGCAGTGCCCCCATGGTGAAACACTGTGGTTTGACGCCCGACAAAATAAAAAAGTACATTATTTTTATTCTTAAGCCAGTATGGATCATCGCAATGGGCTTTCGCCCTGCGCATGCCATCCGAACCACATCCATTAAAGAAAGGGTGGATCCCCGTGGAAAAAAATCCGTCATTCAAAAAACCATCGATTGCAAAACGTGTAGCAATTTATTTGGGCATCTTCGTTGTCTTGTTGGTCACCTTATACGTACTCAATCAAGCGGCTGACAAAGCGAGTGGAGACAACCCGTATGGCCTTCCGCAATCCCAGCTCGGACAGCCGACCGTCGCCTTGCTCAACGATCCGAATTACCAACAAATTATTACACCGAAAAAACTAGAAGAACGTCTAGAAAAGAAAGAGTCTTTGTTCGTCTACTTCTTTGCCCCTGATTGCAATTTTTGTTTGGCAACAACGCCGCGGTTAATGCCACTCGCCAAAGAAATTGGGGCGGACATCCGGCAGTTTAATGTAAAAGTATTCCCTAATGATTATGCAAAGTACGGTCTTGAAGGATGGCCCACGCTTATTTTCTTTGAGAACGGCGTCGAAGTAGACCGTACAGGCAATGAACTCTCAGACAGCACTGAAAGCGTCTACCGGGATTTTTTACAAAAGTATACGCCGAAACAAACGAAATCATAATACCCTTTCGTTTTCTTTGACCCTCCTTTGGCATCCGTCGATGTAAAGGGGGGTTTTTTTGTTGGTACGCCGAAGAGAGGGTGCACTTATCCCCCTAAAGAGACCGACAATGCCTTTCTTTTCATCCATGATTTTATCATGTATCATGCTATCGTCCATGAAAAAACCCCCTCACGGGGGGGACTGCCATGATGAAAAATGATTTTGGGTTCCATATTGTTGGCGTGCTGCTGAGATTGTCATCTGGATTTTATCGTGTAGCCCACGCAACGCATGTCGCCCATCGGAGGCAACGACCTCGCCAAATTCGGAATGAAACGCATTTGCTTCCTTGACCATGTTGTAAAAATACAGCTCTTGTACGCCCTGTAGCACGGAGGAAACGAGTACAGATTGCTCTTCAAACAATTTTTGTGCTTGGACGATGTCTTCGCGGATCGAAGACATTTCTTCATCCAAATGAAAAGCCGCTTCGGCAGCGCGATGCAGCCGTTCATAAATGTGTTTGGGCAATTGATCGCCAAATTTATAACTGAGCGAATGTTCGATCGTCGCCCAAAAATTCATCGCTAACGTACGCAGTTGAATTTCTACTAGCACGTTTTTCATCCCTAGCGACGTCTGAATGGGATACAACACGATCATATGGTAGCTGCGATAGCCACTTGGTTTTTTGTGCCGAATGTAGTCCTTTTCTTGGACGATCGTCATGTCCTTGCGGGCACGAATCGCTTTTGCCAAATGATGAATGTCGGCGACAAACTGACACATGATCCGAATGCCTGCAATGTCCTCGATCTGGTGCTCCATGTCGTCAAAAGAAATGCGCAGTCGCTTTGCTTTTTCTAGGATGCTCGACACTTGTTTAATCCGCCCAGTCACAAACTCGATCGGCGAATATTCGTCACGTTTTTTAAGCTCTGCGCGCACAAACCGAAATTTCACTTTTAGCTCTTCTACCGCTTGTTCATACGGAATCAAAAATTTGCTCCAGTCCCGACCGTCCATGGTCACTCCCCTCTTTTCTCCCTTTGCCCTGCTCTTTGTGCACCTGTAGGATGCATTCCACAGCACAGTGAAAATTTCTCGTGCCTTCCGCCAAACAGGGGAAAGCATCCTTCTTTAGATGTACTTGTACTAAACACTTTTTGAATACAAGAATCTTATTGGTTAAAAAGCACCGTGATTTCTTGTGAAATGGGGTTCTTGGTATGGGCGTTTTTAATCCGTGTTTCGTATTAGTATGACACGTGTGTTTTTGCGCCGACTGCTTGCTGAATCGATGTGAAACCCTCTTGTTCCACCCGTTTGGCTAACGAAGACACGATCCGTTGCACGAGGGCAGGGCCTTCGTAAATCAGGGCGGTATACAGTTGTACCAACGTTGCGCCCGCTTGTATTTTCTCATATGCATCCTCAGCGTTGCGTATGCCTCCGCTCCCAATAATCGGAATGCGCCCTTGTGTCGCTTTGTACACGTCACGAATGACCGCTGTCGCACGTGCTTTTAGGGGCTGTCCGCTCAGACCCCCTGCTTGATCACGGTGATATGCTTGCGCCACGCCATCGCGGTGCATCGTCGTGTTCGTCGCGACAATCCCATCGATCCCCGCCTTCTCAATCGCCTGCACTGTGTCTGCAAGTTGATTATCGGAAAGATCGGGCGAAATTTTAACCATGAGCGGTTTTTTCGCTTGGTTTTGGTGCACCAAGGCGGTACGTTTGGCGACGAGGGCTGCCAGCAAGGTGTGCATGGTCTCCCCCTCTTGTAAATCACGCAATCCTGGCGTATTCGGGGAACTCACATTGACGACAAACACATTGCCATATGCATACAGACGCTCTAAATTGAACACGTAATCTTGGAGTGCTTGTTCGTTGGGAGTCGCTTTGTTTTTGCCAATATTGATCCATACGGGGTTGCGTGCGTGCGTCTGCTGTAAGCGTTGTGCGAGTCGCTCTGCCCCGTCGTTGTTAAAACCCATGCGGTTGATCAACGCCTCCTCCGCAAGCAACCGAAACAACCGTGGTCGCTCGTTCCCTGCTTGTGCCAAGGGCGTGACCGTCCCGACTTCGGTAAACGCAAACCCAAACGCCTCCCACGCTTCCACGGCTACCCCGTTTTTATCCAGCCCCGCAGACAACCCGAGTGGATGCGCATACGTATGCCCACAACACGTCGTCGCCAATCGCGACACGTCGTCCGACGATGGATTCCACGTGTGCCACATACGGAGCAGTGCTGGACGTTTGGATGCATACGCCAACATCGCCACCGTCCAATGATGCGCTTGCTCCGGATCAAATTGAAATAGTCCTTTTTTAATCCAAGCGTACACCGCTACTCCTCCCCCTTGCTCCTGTGTATTGCGCTCGGCATACAAGATTCATGTTTTTATATGGTCGTTCTATTGAATGGTTTTGTCGAAATGTTTACAATGGTCTCACCGTCTATCGTGGAAGTGTCCGATGGGCATCGCTGTGCCATGCGTGACACGGACGCTATTCATCCCCAAAAGGAGAGAAATCCCATGAGTCGTCGTCGCATACGACCGATCCAACCGATCGCCCCACGAAAAAAGTCCCGCAAACCGCTCATTTGGAGCATCGTGGCCTTTGTTGTGGTTATTTTGGGCATGGCTGCCCTCATCCTCTTTACGACGAACTAACGATCAGCACACACGAATACACCCGACACGATGATCGTGCGGTGAACCGCTGGGGTTCCTTCCCACGTATCACAATCGGGTGTGTCGCATTGCGCCACCTTATTCAACTGGGCGAATATGACAACGATGACGTCTTCGGTTGCCCTGCATGGTGTAACGTGCTATCTTACACACGGTTCACAAATCAAAGGGGGTTTCTTGGATCTTAATCGAGCCAGTCGGACACCCCTCAGAGGCATCTTGCAAGTCATCATACAAATTGCTCGGAATTTCGGCGACCCCGCGATTGTTGTCTCCGTCATAGATGACTTCCGCCAATCCCTCATTGTCATAATCATAGATGTCTGGCGCCGTGGCGCCGCATGCCCCACAAGCAATACACGTCTCTTTGTCTACCCAAGTATACTTGCTCATCGCACATCCTCCTTTCCATACTGTGAACCATATACACCTTTTTATCATAAACGAAGTCGCCGGAAATTTCAAACGCACCATGCACCAAACTTTTTTTGCTCATGCGTCTGTTGCAAGTTTGCTTTTTCCTATATGTATGTATCCATGGTATAATGGCAAGGAAATACCGTGGTGGTATGGTGTTTATGGAATGCTGTGCGCACAACCGCACAAGGCGATGCCCTCTCAGCCCATACTCATACGACGAATCACATATTGAAAACACATACACAGAGGGTTTCCTTTTGCGAGAAAGCAAAAGACGTTTTAACCGAGGCGGAAAGACGTAGCCTTTCCGCAGGGGATATGGGTTGAAATCGTATTTCGTATCCGTTCATCCCCCCACACACCACACGACCAAAAGAACCCACCAGGGAGGTACATACTGTGAATGGAGCTAACGTCATGCTTTTTGATACGACGCTACGCGATGGTACACAAGGGGAAGGCATCAGCCTCACCGTTTCCGATAAACTAAAAATTGCCCAAAAGTTAGACGAATTGGGGATTCATTATATTGAAGGGGGCTGGCCAGGAAGCAACGCCAAAGACATCGAATTTTTTGCACGTGCCCAGCAAATGACGTGGCGACATGCGAAAATTACCGCTTTTGGGAGTACCCGCCGCAAAGACCTCTCCCCCGAGGAAGACCCTAATTTGCGTGCACTTCTTTCGTGTGGCGCAAAAGTAGTCACCATTTTTGGGAAGTCATGGGATTTTCATGTGGAGACCGCTCTCCAAACAACATTAGAAGAAAACGTCCGCATGATCGCACAATCAATTCGTTATCTCAAACAGCACGGTCTCGAAGTGATCTACGATGCGGAACATTTTTTTGATGGCTATACGCACAACGAAGCATATGCCCTAAAAACTATCTATGAAGCCTGTGCTGCGGGGGCGGATGCCCTCGTCTTATGCGATACGAATGGGGGCACCATGCCCCACCAAATTACACGTATTGTGACCGATGTTGTCGGTCGTTTCACCATCCCTATCGGCATTCATGCCCACAACGATTGTGAACTCGGCGTCGCCAACTCGCTGGCTGCTGTCGAAGCAGGCGCCCGACACGTCCAAGGCACGTTTAACGGGGTCGGAGAACGGTGTGGCAATGCAAACTTAGTCTCGATCATCCCCAACCTCCAACTCAAATTCGGCTACTCCTGCATCGCCACAGAAAACCTCGCCTCTTTGACGAACGCCGCCCGTTACATCGGTGAAATCGCCAACGTATCGATTCCCGTAAACCAACCGTACGTTGGTCGCGCGGCTTTTGCACACAAAGGGGGCATCCACGTCTCCGCAGTGTTACGTCACCCAAAAACGTACGAGCATATTTCTCCTGCGCTTGTGGGCAATGAGCAACGTGTGCTTGTTTCAGAATTAGCAGGCATGAGCAACCTTGTTTTTAAGGCTCAACAGCTCAACGTTTCCTTTGATTTATCGAATGCGTCATCTCGTCAACTCATGGACACGATCAAGACCATGGAGCACCAAGGCTATCAGTTTGAAGGAGCGGATGCGACGTTAGAACTGCTGATGCGTCGTACGTTTGGCGTGTATCAGGAACCGTTTACGATCGAATCGGTCAAACTTACGATGACAAAACACCCTGCGTCCCCGCTCGCCTCTGAAGCCATCTTAAAACTCAACGTGCATGGAGAAATGGTGTATACGGTTGCCGAAGGGAACGGGCCGATCCATGCGTTAGACAATGCATTGCGAAAAGCATTGTTGCCCTTTTTTCCTGTCATCGCCGACTTGCATCTCACCGACTATAAAGTACGAGCAATCAATGACAAAGAAGCGACCGCCTCAAAAGTGCGTGTGTTGATCGAATCGTCTAATTTCATGGATACGTGGAGTACGGTGGGCGTGAGCGAAAATGTGATTGAAGCGAGCTGGGAAGCCATCGTCGATAGCATTCGTTACGCCCTGATTGGAGTACAAAAAACGGGGTAGTCTTGAAGGGGAATTCGTCGAAAAAAACCGCAGGATGCAACAGAAACACACCGCCTGAAATGCATTCGAATTGTGTTGTAATCATAGGGGGATTTTTGTTTCTTTATTTCGTGGGGAAAACGAGGTATTTTTTTATTGATGGAGGGTACCTCTATAAACCTGCTTGTTAAAAAATCGACCTATGGTAAGCACTCTCTTTTTTGTTCATGTTTATGATTATGAAGTGGTTTATAGAGGTTCCCTAATCAGTGTTTCGTATAACCTGTGGACATTGGGTTGAAATCGTGATGCGTATCATCCGCTCGCCTCTGGAAAGGTCAATAATTTGTCGCGGTAATATGCGTATTGTTTGCGTCTTGCTTCGATTTCGGCGGGCAGACCGTTTGTCAGGTCGTTGACGAGGGTGTCGAAGCGGTCAAGGATAGCGACAATGCGGGCTTGTTCGGCGAGCGGGGGAAGGGGGATTTTTATATTTGCTAATTTACTTGGTGTTACTTCTATCACCTTAGTGCCATGAGCAAGTTTTCTTTTCTGGTTAGAAAACATTGAAGTATGAAAGTAATAAGCTAAATACTTAGGATTTTGTTCATGTTTTATAATCGCAGTATGTCCACTTACTGCAATATCTTTATCGCCCAACCAAGCTACACACTTACATATATCATCAATGTTTTCACTAGTTACTGCCATTATTATATTGTTTTTAGAAGCAAATTTGGATTTTTGAGCAGCTTCATTTGTAACATTCGTGATTGTTTGGTGTGCTGATAAACCATAACGGGTATATATTTGTCCGTAATGGATACAAGGGACACCTATTTCTGAAAAATCTTTTTTCTGAAAATTTCCACCTCTAGAAATACTAGAAATATCACCAAGTGCCACAATAGGCACATCCTCCCCAAACGTCAACAACTTGTCCCGATAATACGCATACTGCTTCTTCCTCGCTGAAAGCTCTGCTGAAAGCTCTGCTGTAAGCGCTTCTATAAGCGCTGTGAAGGTGTCTAGGATGCGCACAATTTCTTGTTGGATCGGGAGCGGGGGGAGGGGGATTAGAAATTCTTCAGTTACTTTTAACGATATCTGTGGCAATGAACCCATACCAGAGGCTGCGTCTCTGAATTGATGTATACTATTTTTCAGTAAATAATACAAATACTTTACTGAAGTTTTATTTTCAGTTGTATACGCCCACATTTCGTTTTTGAATGTAAAAGGTTCGTCATAGA
>JAULZZ010000003.1:0-18861 GCA_032117095.1 Paenibacillus sp. | reverse complement strand
AGCCCACTCAGTACGTGTCGCCGTTGCCGTTCTCCGACGGAACTCGTCAACAGGGCAATGTGGATATCAATGCCCGCAGCCGAAAACAAACGCATGAAAGACGCAGCGTGTTGTTGCGCCAAAATGTCAGTCGGCACCATCAGTGCGCCCTGCATGCCCCCGAGCACACACGCATACAATGCCACGGCAGCGACAATCGTTTTGCCTGATCCGACATCCCCTTGTAACAAGCGATTCATCGACATGGGAGACTCCATCTCACGCAAAATCTCGGCGATCACTTGTTTTTGGGACATCGTCAATTCAAAGGGGAGCGCCCGCACAAACGCCCTTATTTTTATGCGATCAAACGCATGGCGTATGCCGTCTTGCTTTCGCTTTGCAGAGAGGCGCATCGCTTGGACGCGCAACTGATAATGAAAAAACTCTTCATAAATGACACGCTGGCGTGCTTGCTCGCTGTCTGCAGTCGTGAGCGGTTCGTGGATTTTGGCGATCGCCTCTCGTCTGGACAACAGCTGGCGTGTAGCGACGAGGGAAGGAGGCAGCCATTCGGTGATTTCCTGCCCAAAATGCGTGAGTGCGGTGGCAATCGCTCGACGTATTGCATATTGCGTGAGGCCTTCTGTCACAGCATACACGGGCTGTAACGAGGCAGGGGTCACCGAAGACAGGGGACGAACCCATTCGTAGGCCGAGACGGTGAGTTGACGATGTTGTTTTTTCCATTTTCCTGTGACATGTAGCAAGGTGCCAGGAACGAGTTTTTCACGCAAAAAATGCTGGTTAAACCAGATGGCTTGGAACGTTTCTGTGCCCGAGGCGAGTTTGCACGACATTCGGGTTTTTTTGTTGCCAATTTTTTGGACTGTCGGGGGTTGCAAGACGACCGCTTCGATGGTCGCTTTTTCGTCGTCTGCGACGTCACGCAAGTCGCGCAACGTCAAATCTACATACCGCATCGGATAATGTTCTAATAGGTGTTCGATCGTCAAAATGTCCAACGTCGCCAGATAGGCGATCGTAGCGTCTTTGATCCCTGGCAAACGGGCAATCGGCTGCGAAAGAGGGGTGTCATGCATGACGAAGCAAATTGTACGAGGAAGAGGACGGAAAACGCCTTAAGAAAAGATGGACCATAGGGCGAGAGTCCTTGTCGATCATTCGTGTGTTCCGAGAGGATACGGCGAAATGAGACAGAACATCCTCATGCGATACGTGCGTATGCATAAAAAACGTACATAAAACCTCCAAAATGCCAACTCCTTTTGTGATCCGACACAAGGGATGCTACGCTCCTGCATGCCCGATGTGCGCAATATGTAACCGTACGACGGGGATGTGCCACGCCGTATCGGGGCGATATGATCGCTTCATGGGCACACCTTTATACAGCCCATCATGTTCGTAAACATCCGCAAAAAGCGTTTGTTGACGGCAAGTTGATTTTTCATAAATCGGGGTATAGAGATGCCCTCATGGTGTGCGTAGGCGAACACCTTGGACAAATACGTTGATCGCATCGACGGGTACGCCGGATACGTGTTCAAGCACGTGCTTGACTTTCGCTTGGATATCGAGCGCCACTTCGGAAATTTTCGTTCCGAAATGCACGATCACATAGAGGTCAACATGCAATGCCTGACCGCTGTAATGGACATCGATGCCCCGACTAAACGTCCCGCGACCGAGGAGCTCGGCGATGCCATCACGTACTTTGTTTTTGGAAGCCATGCCTACGAGACCTTGACATTCGACGGTCGCCGACCCCGCAATCGCTGCGACCACCTCTTCCGTGATGCGTACTTTTCCGCCCGTTTGTTCAAATTCGATCGCCATTGTCCTCACTCCTCATCCGTGTGGTTTGGTGCTATCGTCGAACATGTTGCCTACATTTTACACCATTTGGCACGCCAAAGAAAGATGAATCATGGGAAACGTCCATATTTTTTCGGATCTTCTTTTTGAAACCGTGCGACAACGATCGACACCGCCGTTTTTCATATGCTTGTGATGCCTTGCAAACCGTTTTGGGGAACACTATAATGGAAAAGGTTGCGTTTTTGACGCACGTTCGTCCGACAGTTTGTGATCCCATACGAAACACGAGTTGAATACAGACATCCTATCGGTTAAAATTCTTTTTTCTCACATAACAAGGAATCTCTCTGCATCGATGTTTTTAATCCGTGTTTCGTATCAGAGTCGCACTTAACGCTAACGATGGAGTGAAGAAGCACATGAGTAATGCACATATTCGTAACATTGCGATTATTGCCCACGTCGACCACGGCAAGACGACGTTAGTCGACAAACTTTTACAACAAGCAGGCACATTTCGACAAAATGAAGCCGTTGTCGAACGGGCGATGGACTCCAATGATTTGGAGCGCGAACGGGGCATTACAATTTTAGCCAAAAACACTGCGGTCACATACAAAGACACGCGCATTAATATTTTGGATACGCCTGGTCACGCCGATTTTGGGGGCGAAGTAGAACGGATTATGAAGATGGTCGATGGGGTGTTGCTCGTTGTCGATGCGTTCGAAGGCTGTATGCCCCAGACAAAATTCGTACTGCGCAAAGCCTTGTCGCAGCATGTCACCCCGATTGTTGTCGTCAACAAAGTGGACCGTCCACAAGCGCGACCGTTAGAAGTTGTCGATGAAGTCCTCGACTTGTTCATTGAGCTCGGGGCAGACGAACAACAGTTGGAGTTTCCAGTCGTCTTTACGTCCGCCCTCCAAGGCACGTCAGGCATGCAGCCCGATGCGCTACAGCCGAACATGGAGTCCGTATTTCAGACGATCGTAGACACCATTCCGGCTCCACAAGAGTCTGATGCGTTTCCGTTGCAGTTTCTCGTAACGTTGCTCGATTACAACGAGTACACGGGGCGCATCGCCATCGGCCGCATTAATCGCGGGTTTGTTCGTGCGGGACAATCCGTCGCCGTCATTAACCGCGAAGGGAAGACGTACAGCGGACGCGTCGAAAAATTGTACGGCTTTCAAGGGCTCAAACGCGTGGAGATCGAGATGGCTTCTGCAGGGGATATCGTTGCCATCGCAGGCCTCAAAGAAATTAATATTGGCGAGACGATCGCAGATGTTCTGCACCCAGAAGCACTGCCTGTATTGCAAATCGATGAACCGACGTTGCAGATGACGTTTTTGGTGAACAATTCGCCGTTTGCGGGCAAAGAAGGCAAATGGGTCACGTCGCGAAAATTGCGGGAACGTTTATATAAGGAAACCGAGACGGATGTCGCCTTGCGCGTGACAGACACCGAAAGTCCAGACATGTTTGTTGTCAGTGGCCGTGGAGAGTTGCATTTGGGCATTCTCATTGAGAACATGCGCCGTGAAGGGTACGAAATGCAAGTGTCCAAACCCGAAGTCATCCTCAAAGTCGTAGACGGTCAGCGGTGTGAGCCGTTTGAACGTCTCTTGATTGACGTCCCAGAAGAAAGCATGGGCGCCGTGATGGAAAGTTTAGGCACGCGCAAGGCAGAAATGGTCAATATGATCAACCACGGATCCGGCACAGTACGGATAGAATTTCTCATCCCTTCACGGGGACTGATTGGATACCGGACTAACTTTTTGACATTGACACGGGGCTATGGGGTCATGAACCATGCGTTTGACCATTATGGAGCGTACGCCGGCAGTGACTTTGGCGGAAGACACCAAGGTGTGCTCATTGCCAGTGAAGCCGGCACATCTACGTTATATGGGATGTTGTCTGTCGAAGATCGCGGGACGATGTTTTTGCAACCAGGAACCCATGTATACGAAGGCATGATTGTGGGGGAACATAACCGCGACAATGACATTATCGTCAATGTATGCAAAGAAAAAGCATTGACAAATGTACGTTCTGCCACGAAAGAAGACACCGTAAAATTAAAAACGCCTCGGTTGTTGTCGCTAGAACATGCGTTGGAGTACGTCAATGACGATGAATATTGTGAGATCACTCCCTTATCCGTACGGCTACGCAAAAAAATATTAGTAAAAAGTGAACGGGAAAGAGCCGAAAAAGCAAGAAGGACGAATGAAGGATGAGTGACTGGCTCGCGCAACATCCGTTGTGGACGTATATCGGCATATTCGCGCTCATCGCTTACGTGTATGAAGCCGTATTTCGGATTGGCAAATTGCCGCGGTTGCAACATGTGGCTGTATACGTGCTCATTGGGCTTGGCAGTAGTGTGTTGCTGATTTTCCAACTGTTTGGGTTGCCGATCGTCTTGTGCCTCGTCGTTGCGATTTCTCTCATGTGGACGGTTCGGATGCGCACGTTTTTGGAAAAGAGACGATCACCCCCTGTGAAGCCAGATGCAACGGAGCAAAAGGAGGAAATGTAACGATGCATTTGGGGGATGCTTTAGAAAATTGGCTCCAAATTCGGTTGCTCTCAGAAGCACTTCCTACAGACGAAGCCGCCCGCGAAACCGTCGATTTTTTTGTGCAAATTTTACGAGAAGACCACGATGCACACCCTTTATATTACGCCCGTGACACGACGGAAGCGTATGTGATTACGTACGAACGAGCCCATGCGATACACACCCATCGTGTAGACGACACGAAAGCACAACAACTCATGCATGACATGCAAGAAGGGACACGGTTGGGCGCATGCCGGTGGGACACATGAGTGCAGGAGAGACGACGCAAGGAAGGTCTCGGGTACGCTCTTCGCGGGCATTGCGGTGGATCGTGGGGATCGTCCTCGTCTGTTTGGTCATGGTTGCAGGGGCGGCGGCGTATGTCGGGAGCGTGTACCAAAAGTTCGAACAAACGACGGTCATGATCGGCACGGACGAAGAAATTCCATTGGAACAACGCGCCAGCAAGAAACCGATTTCATTGCTCATCCTTGGGACAGATTACCGTGCCAAAACACGCAGCGCCAACACCGATGTGATCATGGTCGCGACACTCAACCCCGAGAAAAAAACGGCGACAGTCGTGTCCATCCCGCGGGATACGTTTATTGACCCCAAAGGGTTGCAAGGGGGAAAAGCGAACAGTTTTTATGCAGCCTATTTGTATTCCCGATCGTTTAAGGATGCGCCCAAGGAAAAAGAGGAACGCCAAGCGTATGCGATGAAAAACGTCCGTGAGGTATACAGTCGTTATTTGGCGGTCCCGATCGATTATACCGTCGTGGTCAATTTCCAGACGTTTATCGACATTATCGATGCCTATGGGGGCATTACGCTACATGTTGATCAGTCGATGTGTTATCACGACATTGCCGATGATACGCATATTGTATTGTCAGAAGGTGTCCAAAAGCTTGACGGTAAAAAAACGCTGGATTTTGTGCGGTATCGCAAGTCTCAAAATTGCAAGCCACGGACGAAATCGTCAAGCGACTTTGAGCGCAATGCACGCCAACAGCGCGTCATTTCTGCATTGTTAGAAAAAGTATTGACGCCACAAGGGTTGCTGGGGATCGGGGATGTGTTACAGGCAGTCGGGAAAAACGTCGCGACAGACATTCCTTCCAAGCAAATTTTAGAAATGATGGAAACGTATGTGGCGATCGACAAAAGTAACATTGCATTTTTGCACCTCGAAGGACGATGGGACGGACATTACGTCAAAATTGCGCAGGAAGATATCGAAAAAAGCACACAAGCGCTAAACCGCCAAATGGTGCTCACAGAAACGGATACTGGCACAGACGCAGACAATCCGATCATTTCCCCCGCAGATGCGCAACCAATGATAGACGCTCCCATCACGACACCATCCCCAAATTAAGGAGGCATGCGCACATGAATGCACCCCAAGTAGACACTTCACTGCCACAGGAAGTTTTTATGACACTTCAACAAGAACCGTTATTGTTGCTCACCACCATCGATACGGCGATGGGGATGCCGATCACACATGCCATTTCGTGGCTGTATGCCCCCCACGACAAATTGTTGCGGTTTGCTTTAGACGGGAGAGCCTCGCTGTGTGCCCATTTGCACGACAATGCCCCCGTCAACGTCACGTGCTTTGCGGAAGAAACGATTTACGTCATCTATGGGCGAGTGCGTGTACGCGCTTCCTCGTTAGAACAAGTGCCTTTTGCGCTCATCTGTTATGAGATCGATGTCGACCACGTGCGTCCAGCGATGTTTTATGGTGCAAAAATTTCAGCCCCGCCACAATATACCAAAACATACGACTTGCGTGCTGCCAAAAAATTAGACGACCAAGTGTTTACGGCGATGAAATCTTTGTAGGGTAACGCTAGAAAGCGCATCATACGCAAAAAAGTGTTTGTTTACGCCAAGGTGATTTTTTACAAACAGGAATATAGAGGTGCCACGGAGTACGAACCCCTTTCGATAGGAACGACGAGAGACAAGGAGCATGTATGGAAATCCGACAAGTAGAGGAGGCGTTGCGCCACCGCATCGCACAGGCGGGCGGGGCGTTGCCTTTCGAAACGTTCATGCAGTTTGCACTGTATGATCCCGTGCACGGATACTACACTTCGGATCGTCCAAAAGTAGGGCGTCAAGGCGATTATTATACGTGTACCCAAGTAGGCGCTGTGTTGGGGGCGTGTGTCGCCGAGTATGTCGTGAGGGCATTGCAACGGCTTGGTGTGCATGCGCAGCCGTGGGCACTGCTCGAATGGGGCGGGGGTACGGGACAGTTGGCGCAGGCGATGTTGCAGACGTTGCGCACGTCGTACCGAGAAATCTATGCGCACGTTTCATTTGTCGCCCTCGAAAAAAGTGCATTGCATCGGGCACACATGAAGCAACGATTAGCCCCCTTTGCAGAAAACGTGGGACACATCACGGCACATGATGCGGTCGCTTGGCAGACGATGCACACCACCCCGACGATCGTCGTAGCCAATGAATTGCTCGATGCATTTCCCGTGCATCGGTTGACGTACATACATGGTGTGTGGAAAACACACGTCGTCTGTTGGGACGCAGCGCAGCAGACGTTTGTTATTGCATATGCGCCGTTGCAACCCGACAGCCCGTTGGCGACGTGGATGTATACGCACCCGTTGACTGTGCAGGAAGGGCAGACGATCGAAGTCCCGATGCAAGCGTTGGCGTGGATTACACAACTCGGCAAGAACATGCGCCAAGGCAGTGTGTTGCTTATCGATTACGGGGAACAAGCCACCCAGCTGTATGCTCCCGAGCGGTACGCAGGCACACTCCGCTGTTATGCACACCACCGACTCCATACCGACTATTTTTCCAACATTGGCGCCCAAGACATGACCGCACACGTTCCTTTTACGTGGGCGATCGAAGTTGCGGAACACGCGGGTTTTTCCCAACTTGCATACGAGACACAAGCACAATTTTTGTGCCGTCATGGGGCATTGTCCCGCCTGCACGACCACGACAACAAAGATCCGTTTTCGCCTGTGGCACGTGCCAATCGGGCAATCCGCCAGCTTCTCCTGCCTACTGCTATCGAGGATCCTTTTAAGGTGTTGTCGATGATGCGCTTCCCTACGTAGCAAAAAAAGCACGTTCAAGTCCTTGTTCGCACCTTCCCATGCGGGGGAGTACGAGGAGCTTGGGCGTGCTTTGTCGTTCGTATTAGGTGGCGAATTATCTGCTGTAAAACTCAACGATTTGTTTTTCGTCGATTTCTTGTGGGAGTTCGGTACGGTCGGGCAGACGTGCATATTTCCCTTCGAGTGCGGTGTCGTTGAACTCCAAGTAGTTCGCCAAGTAGTTGCGCTTTGAGAGCGATTCCTTGACCGTGACGAGATTGCGACTGCGCTCGATGAGCCCGATCGTTTGTCCGGGAGTGACGAGGTAAGAAGGGATGTCGACGCGTTTTCCGTTGATCGTAATGTGACCGTGGGCAACGAGTTGTCTTGCCCCCGCCCGCGTGTTGGCAAAACCAAGACGATACACGAGATTGTCGAGACGGCTTTCCAGTAAAATCATGAAATTTTCGCCTGTAATGCCCGACAACTGCGATGCTTTTGTGAAAAGGTTGCGGAATTGTTTTTCGTTGAGGCCGTACATATGACGAAGTTTTTGTTTCTCCATCAATTGTAAACCGTAGCCACTCACTTTTTTTCGTTGACCGGGTCCGTGTTGCCCCGGTGGGAAAGGGCGTTTTAGCTCTTTGCCACTGCCTGTGAGGGAAATGCCGAGTCGGCGACTTAACTTAAATTTAGGACCTGTATAGCGTGACATGCGTTCTACTCCTTTGTGTATCGTTTTCTACATGACGTATCGATGACGTTCACCGAGAAACTAGCGGATGAATCCATTGCGTATCTTGGACTAAGGGCATGCCAATGAAGGAACAAGACGTCTGTGGCGGTATGTAAAGCCTTCTCACGTTACGTGCAGCCGACGACGAGGAAGAGCGGGTACATACACGCAAGCCTTCAAAAACACATGAATACATCCTCCAACATAGTAACGGATCGCCCGATCGTTGTCAAATGAAGGGCCATACGTGGCGATGATCCACGAAGAAAAATGCGATTTCATACGAAACACGGATTAAAAACAGCTATGCAGAGCGTTTCCTTTTACGAGGAAACATAGTAATGTTTAACCAATAGGATTCCTGTATTCAAACCGTGTTTCGTATCACATGCAGGGGCAGGAAACTCTTCACATTTTTGGCGTAACCGCTGATAAGGGATGGGCAAGGCAATGCCGAGTTTATTTTTCGAAGGGTGAACCATGTCGAGCATTGCTGCACATGCATTGGAACGGGGGCGCTGAATATGGTACATTATATACGAAAAGAGTACATAGCCGAGGGGGCGTCTGACGATGAAACGAAAAGGCTGGGCCATTACGATCGTAGTCGCCATTGTCATTGTAGGGGTGATCGTGAATGTGCGCATGGGATCGGACACGGTGCGGATGTCAAACGACGAACAGTGGATTGAAACGGTCGTTTCGGGGACAGGGGAAGATCGCATCGTGCAATTGTTCATCGAGGGGGTCATTGCCGATGGGGGAGGGAGCACGCTCGGTGCAGAAGGATTTTCTGCGCGCACCTTCATCGCACAGCTAGAACGGGTGAAAGAAGATCGGCGTGTCAAAGCCGTCGTCATTCGTGTTGACAGCCCTGGGGGAACGGTGAATGCTTCAGAAGACATCCACAATGAAATTGAGGCGCTAAAAAAAGCAGGAAAAGTCGTCGTCGTGAGCATGGGAGATACCGCCGCATCAGGAGGATATTATGTCTCCGCTCCAGCGAATCGTATTTTTGCGAGCAATTTGACGATTACAGGGAGTTTGGGCGTGATTTTCTCGATTCCGAACTACCAAAAAGCGGCGGAATGGATCGGCTACGAAGAAGTCGTCATCAAAAGTGGTCAATTTAAGGATATTGGCAATGCTTTGCGGGAGATGACAGCGGAAGAGCGGGGAATTTTCCAAACACTCATCGACGAATCGTACGCACGGTTTGTGCAAGTGATCGCCCAGGGCCGCAACATGACCACAGACCAAGTGAAGAAAATTGCCGATGGGCGCATTTACTCGGGACAGCAGGCGTTAAAATTAAACCTGATCGACGAAATCGGGGGGTTAGAGGAAGCCACGCAGTATGCGATCAAGCAATCCAATGCGGTGGATCCACAAATTATTCAGTATGAGCAACCGTTTACGTGGTCGAGCTTGTTGCTCGGATTGCAGTCCGCAGTACAATCTGCGATGCCTACGGCGACACTCACGGCATTGATCCCCGCAGAACATCGCCTAAAAGGGCTGTTGTACGTGTATCGGTAAGGGATTGTACAACCCCGTTGATGCAGGGGAAAGGGTATCATACAGGAGAGGTGATACGAGGATGGAAGAGCAAAAAGAACCGTTGGATGTGGCAGAAACCGCACAAAAAGAGGGCGACGACATTGAGGTACGCGAGAGTACAACGCCCCGTACGCCAGTTTCGATCGATGAGCTGGTGATCACGCCCTTGGTAGAGCCACCAATACGGCGGTATGCGGGATTTTGGGTACGCGTATGGGCGAGTGTGATCGATACGATCGTACTGACTATTGTTTCTGGCATCCTTGTGAGCGCATTCGGCAGGGGGGATGCGAATACGCAGACAGAGCTTTCACCGGATTCGTTCGGTGAAATTTTAGGCGATTTTATTCTTATAACTTTGCTTTGGATCGTGCTTGGTCTTTTTTATGTGATCTTCATGACATTTAGGTTCAATCAAACGTTGGGGAAAATGGCGCTGGGCATCGAAGTGGTGCGGGTAGATGGGCAGCCAAACCAGTTGGGCGACTTATTTTTCAGAGAAGTCATCGGAAAAACGTTGAATGCGATCATTTTTCTGATTGGCTATATGATGGTTGCGTTTGATCCGAAAAAAAGAGGTTTGCACGATCGCATCGCATCGACGTATGTCGTGTGGAAGTCCTGAGCTTGTTTGTACGGATCGCGTTTTTGGCTCGATTTTTGTCGTCGAAAGACGACTTTTTGTTTTTTTCTTTTGTATCTGTATTTGTGCGTGCGCGATTCGTGGTGTGCCGTTGCGATTGCGTCATTCCGATAAGGCACGTGCATTTGACATAGACCATGAGAGTCGTTATAATACGGAATGTTGTGTGAGGTGAGGACAGATGATGCTGGACGTTCGTGAAGCGATGACCTTACAACGGGTCAGTCACTTGACAGGAAAGCTAGATCGCCATGCGTTGCCTCCTGGGGTCGATGTCGTTTTGGATCCCGTATTTCATCTTTCTGTTCACGGCATCGGTGCAGAAGTCCGCATCGACGGACACATCGATGTCGCAGTGCACGCCACGTGTGATCGTTGTTTGTGTGCGTTTTGTCGACGGATTCCCATGGCGGTTGCGTTGCGCATGACTGTAGATCGCACGTGTACGGACGACGACGTATTGATCGTCGAAGAACGCATTGATCTTACGCCTTACTTGTGTGAAGAAATCCTCTTACAAATGCCGACGTTCTTTACATGCAAGGACGATTGTGCAGGATTGTGTACCCAATGCGGCATCGACCGCAACGTCGGGCACTGTTCGTGTCATGCGCAGGCGATCGATGAACGGTTTTCTGCGCTCGCCACATGGACGGTTGAGTAGCACGTATGCATGGCATTTTTATGGATATTGTTTTTTAGGAGGTGTAACAATGGCTGTTCCTTTTGCTAAGACATCGAAGATGCGCAAGCACAAACGCCGTACGCACATCAAGTTGCGTGTTCCTGGCATGGTTGCATGCGACCATTGTGGGGCGATGAAACTTGCCCACCGTGTATGTGGCGCATGTGGCACATACAAGTCGCGCACGATCGTGAGTCCAGAGTAACGTGAGGGAGGCATCCGGTAGTATAGAGGATGCTTTTTTTGCACGGAGACTACATATTCCGATCTGAAAGAGTGTGATACATGGTACGGATTGCTGTCGATGCGTATGGGGGAGATCACGCACCGCATGCGGTGATTGTTGGATCGTTGCAGGCGTTGGCCACATTAGATGAGCGGGTACACATCTGCCTTGTCGGAGATGCACCGGCGATTCACGCGGCAGTCGCACAATATACGAAAGCACTGGGCATCTCTCCGGCATGGCGTGCACGGTTGACGGTGCAACATGCGTCCCAAGTCATTGAAGCCGACGAAGAACCCGTCCGCGCGGTGCAACAAAAGAAAGACGCTTCCATGGTCGTCGCGGCGAAGTTGGTGCGTGAGCGCAAAGTCGATGCGATGATTACTGCGGGCAATACGGGGGCTTTTTTGGTTGCAGGCATGTTGCTTGTTGGGCGCATTCGCGGAATCGAACGTCCAGCGTTGGCCCCGATCGTTCCAACGCTTGATGGGACGGGGGTATTGGTGTTGGATGTCGGTGCGAATATGGATGCGAACGAAAAGCAACTTGTGCAATATGCGCAGATGGGGACGTTGTATCGCCAAAAGGTACACCGTATGGCGAACCCACGCGTCGGTTTGCTCAACGTAGGCACTGAGCCGACCAAAGGCAACAAGCTGACGAAGGCGGTGTATGAGCAGTTGCGCCAACAGTCAGACATTTCTTTTGTCGGAAACGTCGAAGCCAAGGACATTCTCCAAGGGGTGTGTGATGTCCTCGTATGCGATGGTTTTGCGGGAAATATTTTCCTGAAATCCTCCGAAGGCGTCGCCTCCACGGTGTTTTCTGCCCTCAAAACAGAGATGACACAGACGTGGTGGGCTTCCATGGCGGGGCTCGTGTTGCGCAAGCGACTGCGCGCATTTCGGCGCAAATTTGACGAACAAGAAATTGCGATTGCGCCTTTATTAGGATTACAAGGACTCCTGCTTAAATGCCATGGTTCGAGCCAAGCGACCACCATCCACAATGCACTGTTTCGTGCCGTCAACATTATCGAAGCGGACGTCCTCGGCGCGATGACTGCGATGGGCGTTACGGAGGAAGGAGGCGACAAGTCTACATGAATGCGGGCTATCGCGTTGGCATAAAGGGGACGGGAAAATACGTCCCTGACACCGTGCTCACCAACGCACAATTGGAACAGCTTGTCGACACGAACGACGAGTGGATCACGTCGCGTACGGGCATTCGTGCACGCAGAGTCGCCTCAGACGACCAAGCGACGTCGGATCTCGCATATGAAGCGGCCGTCCAAGCGTTACAGCATGCGCAGGTGCACGCCGATGAGCTCGACCTCATCATTGTTGCCACGATGACACCGGATGTCGTGTGCCCATCGACGGCATGCCTCGTCCAACAACGGCTCGGCGCAAAGCAAGCGGCGGCCTATGATTTGTCTGCAGCCTGTTCAGGATTCGTCTATGCGCTCGCCAACGGGGCAAACTTTATTGCCACTGGGATGTATCGGTATGTGCTCGTCATCGGGGCAGAAGTGCTCACACGCGTCACAGATTATACCGATCGCAATACGTGCATTTTGTTTGGCGATGGAGCAGGGGCAGTCGTATTGGGGCGCACCGAAGAAGGGCGTGGGTTCGATACGTTTGAGCTCGGTGCCGACGGGGCAGGCGCCTCGTTGTTGCGCGGGAGTTGTCTGGGTGGATCGCGGTACCCGACGCCAGCACATTTTCCAGAAGGCATCACCCGATACATTTGGCAAAATGGACGTGAAGTATTCAAATTTGCTGTACGGATTATGGAGACATTGACGGTTCGTGTCCTCGAAAAAGCAGGAAAATCTTTGGAACAGCTCGATCTCCTTGTACCCCATCAAGCAAACGTACGGATCATTGATGCTGCGATGGTCAAGTTGGGCTTGTCGAAGCAACAAGTCATGTGTAACATTGCCCAATACGGCAACATGTCCGCCGCTACGATCCCCATTGCACTGGCAGAAGCGGTAGAACAACACCGCATAAAACCAGGAGATACGGTCGTACTCATCGGGTTTGGGGGCGGATTGACGTGGGGTGCGACGGTGATGACATGGTAGTTTGGTGGAAAAAGGGGTGTTTTCTTGGGTAAAATAGCCTTTGTATTTCCAGGACAAGGAGCGCAATTCGTCGGGATGGGGCATGATTTGCTCGGAGAACCACGCGCAAGTGCGATTTTTGCCATGGCGGATGAAGCAGTAGGCTGTTCGTTACAGCAGATGATGTTCACAGGACCGGCGGACGCATTAAAACAAACACAGTACACCCAACCTGCGTTGGTGGCGACGAGTTATGCATATTGGGCTGTTTTTCATGCGCATGCTCCACACATTGAACCGCATTATGTGGCAGGGCACAGTGTTGGCGAGTGGACTGCGGTGGCAGTGGCGCAGGCGTTGCCGATAGAAGAAGTCCTCCGCCTTGTGCACTTGCGTGGACGTTGCATGGCGTCAACGGCGCATGAAGGAGCCATGGCAGCGGTATTGGGTGCCTCTTGCGACACGGTCAGTACGCTTTGTGCGGACATATCCAAAACGCACGGGATCGTCGAACTCGCCAACTTCAATGAACCACGCCAAATCGTGATTTCAGGGGACAAACAAGCGATACAAGCCGCCGTCGCCCAAGCAAAAGACTACGGGATTCGTCGGATCATTCCGTTAGAGGTGAGTGGGGCTTTCCATAGTTCCTTCATGCGCGATGCAGCACAGGCGTTTTCTGTGGCGGTCGATGCGGTGCAGTTTGTCGATGCCCGCTATGCGGTCATGACCAACGTCGATGCACAAGCGCACAGGGAAGCAGCCGCTTTTCCTCCTGCGCTGGTACGACAGCTGTATTCACCCGTCCGTTGGGAAGAAAGCATTCGTGCCCTCGTCGCCCAAGGGGTCGATACGTTCATCGAGTTTGGGCCCGGCACGGTGCTCACGAACTTGATCAAAAAAATAGACAACACGGTACATACGTACAATGTCAATGGAAAACAAGCGATCGAGACGACGATCGAGGCATGGCGCACACGCCAACACGAGGAGGAACAGACACGGTGACGGACACATTACGCGGACAAGTTGCGGTGGTGACAGGCGCTTCACGTGGCATTGGGCGCGCCATTGCTTTAGAGCTGGCGTCCTGTGGGGCGCACGTGGCGATCAATTATGCAGGGCGTGCGCAAGCAGCCGCAGACGTGGTGCGTGACGTGCGTGCGCATGGTGTGGAGTCCTTTAGTGTGGCCGCAGACGTGTCTCAGGCAGACCAAATGCAAGCCGTCATCGACCAAACGATCGCCACGTGGGGCAAGGTCGACGTGCTCGTGACGAACGCCGGCATTACGCGCGACAACCTCTTGATGCGCATGACCGATGAACAATGGGATGAGGTTGTCAATACGAACCTCAAAGGCGTGTTTTACGGCATGCGTGCCGTTGCCCGTCCGATGATGAAACAACGATATGGGCGCATCGTAGCGGTGTCTTCCGTCGTCGCCTTCTTAGGGAATGCGGGGCAAGCGAACTACGTGGCAGCCAAAGCAGGGGTGATTGGGTTGACGAAAACGATGGCGCGAGAACTCGCTGCGCGCAACATTACCGTCAATGCGGTCGCACCCGGATTTATTCATACGGAGATGACGGCACAGTTGCCCGAGGACATCCGCAATACGATGTTGCGCAACATCCCGTTGGGCACGTTCGGGGAACCCGAACACGTTGCCCGAGTCGTCCGCTTTCTCGTCTCCCCCGATGCAGGCTATATGACGGGACAAACGTTGTTTGTCGATGGGGGCATGACCATGCACTAAACGGTGTTGGGAGAATGGATTCCATTTTTAGTCATCGACGCCGTGCTGCACTGTTCAAGCGACACAAATTTGCGTATACTGGGTAAAAAAGGAGGTGAAACGCATGACAGAAACATTAGAGCGCGTCCAAAAGATCATCGCAGAGCGGTTAGACGTCAAAGGAAAAGTCATCGGACCAGAAATGTCATTTAAGGATGATCTTGGTGCCGATTCATTGGACATCGTCGAGTTGGTGATGGAATTTGAAGAAGCGTTTGATCTAGAAATTCCCAATGAAGATGTCGAGCAGATTAAGACGGTTGGTGAAGTCGTGGCGTACATCGAATCGCGCACGTAATACGAATCACAATTACAAAATGATGTCGCGGGTGAAGGGGCTGTTGAGATGAAGCGACGCGTCGTCGTGACGGGGATGAGTGTGATTACCGCACTCGGGCAAACCTTACAGACGTTTTGGGATCAAATGATGCAGGGGCAGTCAGCGGTTACGCCCATCACTGCATTTGAGGTGCACGATTATGAGACAAAAATCGCCGCCTCCATCCACGACTGGGACGTCTCGTCGTATATCGAGCGCAAAGAAGCACGCCGGATGGATCGGTACGTACAGTTTGCTGTGGTTGCGGCGCATAAAGCGTTACAACATGCAGATTTCCAAACGTTCCCGCATCCAGCGCGTGTTGGCGTGTGTATCGGATCTGGGATCGGTGGACTGGGTACGTTTGAGGAGCAACATCGTATTTTACTCACCAAAGGACCGCGCCGTGTTTCGCCATTTTTTATTCCGATGATGATTGCCAACATGGCCTCTGGACACGTTTCGATTGTGACAGGCGCCAAAGGACCCAACTCCGCTGTGGTGACGGCATGTGCCTCAGGAACACACGCCATCGGGGAGGCGTATCGTTTGATCCAATATGGACAGGCAGATGCGATGATATGTGGAGGTGCCGAAGCGACGATCCAGCCGACAGGAATGGCGGGATTTTGTGCTCTCCGCGCGATGTCCACACGCAATGACGAGCCGACACGTGCTTCACGCCCCTTTGATAAACACCGCGATGGTTTTGTGATGGGGGAAGGCGCAGGCGTGCTCGTGGTCGAGGCGCTCGAGCATGCGGTGGCGCGTGGTGCTCCGATTTATGGAGAGATTGTCGGCTACGGCATGAGTGCGGATGCCCATCACATGACGGACCCCGATCCGGACGGCGCAGCCCGTTGCATGGACGAAGCATTGCGTGACGCACGCCTGTCTCCCACGGAGATTGAGTACATAAATGCGCATGGCACATCGACATCTGCAGGGGACATTTCCGAAACAAACGCCATAAAAATGACGTTTGGTGCACACGCCAACAAAGTCGCCATCTCTTCTACGAAATCGATGACAGGGCATTTGCTCGGTGCAGCGGGTGGGGTTGAAGCGATCGTCTGTTTGTTGGCGATGCAACACGACACGTTGCCCTCGACGATAAATTTAGACAACCCCGATGATGCGTGCGATTTAGATTACATTCCGCACGTGCCAAGGGAAAAGTGTGTGCACACCGTATTGTCCAACTCGTTTGGTTTTGGTGGACATAACGCCACATTGATCATGCAACGGTACCGCTGAAATAGAGACAAAAGGGATGGACTACGCATCCCTTCCAAAAGAAGCCCTTCCAACTTTATGAAAAGATAGGCGATGAACGATGACGTCGTGGAGCACGATACAAGAGCGTTTTCATCTCGTTTTTCAAGACGCTTCACTTTTACGTGAGGCGTTTACGCATTCGTCGTATGCAAATGAACACCGTCATACGACGTCGAACGAACGAATTGAATTTTTAGGGGATGCGGTACTGCAACTTGCAGTATCCCACCATTTGTATACCAAATATCCGGACTGGTCCGAAGGGCAACTGACGTTCGTACGATCCGCCATCGTACGCGAAAAAGCACTGTATGAAATTGCCAAAAAGCTTTCCTTAGGGGATTATTTGTTGCTCGGGCGTGGAGAACATTTGTCGGGCGGTCGAGAAAGGCCGTCTTTGCTTGCCAATGCAATGGAAGCGTTCGTCGGGGCGATTTACCTCGATGCAGGATGGGATGCGCTCGTCGCCTTTCTCCAAAAGCACATGTTTCCAGAGATCGATGCGTATGTCGCCCGTGGGGTCATTGACGCCAAATCGCGACTGCATCAACGCGTGCAACAAAATGGCTACGGGACGATAGAGTACGAAGTACTCGAAGAAAACGGCCCTGCCAACGATCGGGAGTTTGTCGTACGCATTCTCATCAATGGAGTCGTGCATGGGGTTGGTAGCGGACGATCCAAGAAAGTAGCGGAACAGCAAGCTGCAGAGGCGACATTGCTCCAATTGTAAGTGACTGCGTACAGACTGAACAAAGTGAGGGGCATTGCACGTGCAACTAAAAAGAATCGAGCTGCGGGGCTTTAAGTCGTTTGCAGAACGGACCACGTTGCAGTTCGTTCCAGGGATGACGGCGGTCGTAGGTCCCAATGGGAGTGGCAAGAGTAACGTGGCCGATGCGATTCGTTGGGTGCTCGGCGAACAAAGTGCGAAATCTCTGCGTGGCACGACGATGCAAGAACTCATCTTTGCGGGGAGCGAGGGGCGCGCACCTTCGGACTATTGTGAAGTGACACTCACGTTGGACAATGCTGATCATACGTTGCCTTATGAATACGCCGAAGTGACGGTAATGCGTCGCCTGTATCGGAGTGGAGAAAGTGAATTTTCCCTCAACCAACTGCCGTGTCGCCTCAAAGACATCGTCGAACTGTTTATGGATACGGGCATCGGTCGAGAGTCGTATTCTGTCATTGGACAAGGACGAATTGACGAAGTGCTTAGCACGCGTCCCGAAGAGCGACGTGCAATTTTTGAGGAAGCATCGGGCATCGTCAAATACAAATTGCGTAAGAAAGAATCGTTGCGCAAACTCAGTGAGACCGATGACAACGTGCGCCGTATCGAGGACATTTTGACGGAACTCGACACCCAAAGAGAACCGTTGGGGCGTGAAGCGCAGCGTGCCCAACAATACGCCCAATGGCATGATGCACTCAAAAACGTCGATGTGGCGCGGATTGTGCATGAGATAGACACGACACATCAGGCGTGGACAGACGCTTGTGCGACACGGACACATTGGCAAGAAGTGGAGACGGACCTCGCTTTGGTGGTGCACACGCATGACGTGGCGTTAGAAACGCACCATTTGCTCGTGCAGCAACGCGATGCAGAAGTCGACGGATTGCAACAGGCGTATCACGCAGCGGTGACGAATGTGGAGCATGCCGAGGCAAACCGCCAAGTGATGGATGTGCGTTTGGCGCATGCGACGGAACAATGTGACGCTTCCCGCAAAGCTCAAACACACATCGCTCAAAAACAGGCGACGGCACACATAAGACGGCAAGAGGTCATCGCACACATCCAGCGTACAGCAGAAGCTTTGCAGCACATCGAACAAGCGATGGCACAGTACCACACACAACACGTACACGTTGCACCTATTTTTGACGAACAGTCGACAAAAACAACGTTGTTTGACGTGCTACACGCATTGGCGACGGTACGCAACGAACGGCTACACCTGTTGTCTCAAGAAGAGACACATGCCAAGACGATGCGTCGCATCGAAGAACAAATTGCCCAAAAACAAGAAGAGCAAGCCCA
>JAULZZ010000002.1:0-6659 GCA_032117095.1 Paenibacillus sp. | reverse complement strand
TCACTTCGCCGTCGCACAATCGTACGCCACAAACACGCCCGTCTGCATACAGCACCTCTGCGACTGGCGCATCCGTACGCACCGTCACACCAAGTTGACGCAAGTGTTGGACGAACGCATCGACGACTGTCTTTGCCTTATCTGTTATTGGAAACATACGTCCGTGATCTTCTTCTTTCAACCGGATGCCCAGCCGTTCAAAAAACTCTACGATGTCACGATTGCCAAATTGTGTGAGTGCACCGTACAAAAAGCGTCCGTTTCCTGGGATGTGTTGGATCAACTCTGGCAGTGGTTTGGCATTGGTGACATTGCACCGTCCTCCTCCAGAAATGCCAAGCTTGCGCCCCAACTGTTTCCCCTTGTCCACCAACAGCACCGTTGCACCTTGTTTGCGCGCGGCGATGCTCGCCATGAGCCCCGAGGAGCCACCCCCAATCACGACCACGTCGACCGTCATGTGTGTTTGACCTCCTACCCGCATTCCTATTTGAGCACAAACTGTGTTTTGCTCCATCCTTCTTTTGTTTTCTTCACAAGGAGCGTCGCAGGAAGGACATCCCGCAACTCCTGCACATGTGAGATCACGCCGATCATCCGTCCGTTGCGTTGCAAATCAAACAAAGTTGTGATTGCCTTTTGGAGTGCCTCTTCGTCTAACGTCCCAAACCCTTCATCAATGAACAGCATTTCGATGTGCACGTTGCCTTGTTGCGCCTGAATGCCATCGGCCATCCCGAGTGCCAAACTGAGGGAGGCATGAAATTTTTCGCCCCCCGAAAGCGTTTTTACATCGCGTATTTGCCCCGTATGCGCATCATATACACTGAAATCCAATCCACTCTGGGCACCGGATTTCGCACGTTCGGGGCGACGCAACAGCTGAAATTGCCCGTTTGTGAGCGTGTGCAACCGCACGTTTGCCAGCTGAATCATATGGTCCAAATAATCGATGAGCATGTATCGTTCAAATGAAATTTTAAGCGGATTGTTCCCTCTCACCGTGTCGTATACATCTTTAGCAACGATGAGTTTTTGGGCTCCTGCAACGTACTGTGCATGGGCTTCCTCGATTTGCTGATGGACGGTTGCACAAGTGTGTATGGCATGTTGGGCGTGGCGCAGCGCTTCTTTTGTTTGTTCGCATGTCACTTTGGCAACCGTGACGGTTTCGTGCATCTCCTCGATGTTCGGACGTTGTTTGCCCGCACAGGCGTGGGCCAACGTGTCGCGTGTCATCGTGCGGTGATGCCATGCCGTATCGTATTGTTGCAATTGCGCGGTGAGCGCCTCCATCTGTTCTGTGGGCAAGCGTGCTTGCATGACTTCTTCTATCGAAGAAAATCCACATTCCGTATACATCGCTTGTAGCGTTTCGTCCGCTTTTTGTCGCCGTCGTGCTGCGCTTTGTGTCGCTTGTGTGTGATGTGCGATGGCTTGTTCACATTTTGCAAGGTCGACTCGGGCGTCTTCTGCCTCTTGAAAAATATGTTTTTCGGTTTCCATTGCCTTGGAAATGTGGGCGGAAATCGTGCGTATCTCCTGCGCAAGCTGGGCAATGTCTTGCAAATGTTCCGCGATGGTCGCCATCTCTTGCGCATACAATTCCCGTTGCGTGCGCCAAGCGGTTTCCTTGGCGGACATTATGGGGGCAAGCGTTTCCATTGCTTGTGCGATGTGCTGCTGTTGCACAGAAATTTCACTTTCTTGTACGCGTAACTTGTCGAGTATGTGCTGCGCTTCTTTGATTTGTTGCCATTGCCGTTGTAACGAAGCCAGCCGGATGGTTTCTTCTTCTTGGCTGCCGAGGAGTGCTTCCATCATAGGCGCCGTGTGCAGCTGTGCGTGCAGATCGATCCATTTTGCGTGAATCGCCTCCCACTGTATCGCGAGATGGACGACGTTGGACTGTGCTTCGTTGCGTTTGGCAAGAGATGTTTTGACGTGTTGCGCTGTCATCGGCGCAGACGTTGTGGAAGAAGACTTGTGTGGATGTGTCGTACTCCCACATACTGGACACGGCTCTCCTTCGCCGAGGTGATGTGCGAGCTGTGCTGCTTGGTCTTGTAGCCATTGGCGTTCATTTTCAGCATATTGCGCTTCTGCCACGTCGCGTTGTTGGATAGCAATGCGCTGCGCTTCCTCGATTTGTTGGCGTTGTTGCAAAGTTTGGATGCCTGTGGCGAGCAGTTGCACGCGTTGTTCCGATTGACGAAGCTGTTCGTACACGTCCGTCTGGGTGGCGAGTCGTGCGAGTACCTCTTCCGTCTGTTGCTTGATGCCCTGTTGCGTCGTGTACCACTGTTGTCCCTGTAGACGGTATTGTTCGTACGACTGATAATCTGCCCGATACAGCGCTTCGAGTTGGTGGATGTGTTGTTGGCGTTGCTCGAGTTGCGACAATTTTTGGTACTGCATTTCCCGCGTGTGACGCGTTTGTTCCCACGCATGACGCTGGGCTTGCAGTGCCGGCAACGCATGTGTGTACGCCTGTTGACATGCATCGTGGCGTTGAACGGACTGAGCATGTTGTGCATGTTGTGCCGCAAGAAAACGTTGGGCGTCCTCCCATTCTTCCTGCGCTTGCGCCACTTGTTGGATCGGATGTTGTAGCTGTGTCGCCCGTTGGGCACTGTGAAGTTGTTGGCGAAAAGACGACATTTGTGGTGCCTGCGCTTGTAAAAGGGCGTGTTCATGTAATGCCTCATCGTATGCCTTGAACATTTGGTCGCACTGTTTTAGCGCCTCGTATTGCGCCTCTAGCGCAGCGACGTTTCGTTGCTGTTCGGTGCTTTCCTGCTCCAAATGGGCGTATTGTGCGGTAAGGTGTACGTGTGCCGTATGAAGTGCCGTGAACAGTGCTGGCATGTGCGCAATAAGTCGGGGGAAATCTTCGGGGATCGTTGCCCACGTGTCTGGAAAATGTTGTTGGACCGTCGTCGGAAGTTTGGTGATCTCGTGCACCGTATATTTCACCCGTTCGGATGCCCGATCAACGGTGGTATTCCATGAAACCACATGATTTTTGGCATTTTCTTCGAGTGTACGATAGGCCTGTTGCGCAAAAATTTTACGTAAAATATCTTCTTTTGCTTTCGTATCCGACGTGAGCAACGTATCAAATTCACCCTGCGGAAGCATGACAATTTGGCTAAATTGATCGTGTTTTAGCCCGATAATTCGCTCGATGGTTTCGTTGACTTCGGACTGCCGTGTATGCATCACATGGGGCAAATCGTCCGTGATGTCATGCAGCTCCACTTTGCCTTTTGTTTCCGTTTTGTGCGTGCTTCGCCGATATCCCATCTCCCGATACACCCGATACGCACGCGTCCCATGACGAAATGTAAAATCTACGGACGTGACGGTATCGTCACCTGCGAACTGACTCCGCATGCCCTGCGTGTCGGCTCCACGCGCATGCCCACTCGCTTTGCCATATAACGCATAGCACATCGCATCGAAAATCGTCGTCTTTCCTGAGCCAGTCGGACCGGAGATGACGAACAAGGCCTGTGCCCCCAACACCGTGAAATCGATGTGCTCTGTATTGCGGTACGATCCAAAAGCCGTCAATGTCAATGTAAGCGGTCTCATGCCTCCGCCTCCTCTGGTGCCTGTGCCCACAACTGCTCAAACAACGCTGCCGTCTCCGCAGTACACGCTGTGCCGTGGATGTGTCGATAAAACGCCGCAAATCGTTCTAAAGGAGTACAAGACGTCCCGTCCGTCTGCGATGACGGCATGTGTGCGTATGGCAGCCCGTGCAACCCCTCCCGCTGGACGTGCAAGGCGTTGGGATACACGGTGCGCACTTTTTCCATTGGGAAGATGACGGGTTGTGTATCGCACAATGTGACAAAGACGTAATCCTCACAAGGCGCATGCTGCTGCATGTCCTCGAGCGTCGTGCGAATGATGCGGACGGTACGCCGCGCGCGCAGCGGCTGATGGTCGATCGTCACGCCCCCGTGTGCATCCACTGTGATGACGGAATAGCCTTTGTCATGCGTGGCTTCTTGGATAGAATACGGAAACGGAGTGCCCGCATACCGTACGTGAGGCTGGCGCACGCGATGAGCTTGGTGCAGGTGCCCCAAGGCAACATAATGAAATGGTGAGAAATGCGTATCCCGCACGTACTCTGCCCCGCCTACCGCCAGTGGCCGTTGGGCGTCGCTTAGCTGTGCACTCGTTCCCCCGTCCGCAGTCACGAAGGCGTGCGCAACGAGCACGTGTCGTGCGTGTGGATGTAACCGTGGGCGCAACCACGCCATCATCGCCTCCCATGCCTCATCGTGCGTCCGAATCGCCGACACGTCATACGAAAAATCGTCGTGTGTTTTTTGTGCATGAAACCATTCGCGCACGTGTGACGGCTCTGCATAAGGAATCGCCGTAATGTGCACTTCGCCCGCTTCGTCGTGGAGGACGATCGGCTTGTCCACCTGATCGAGTGTCCCCAAAACATGCAACCCTTGCCGTTGGAACAACGCCTGACCAAAGTGGAGTCGTTGGGCACTGTCGTGATTGCCTGCAATCGCAATTACCGGCACATGACATTCAAGGACAATGCGTTGCCAGATGTCATTTAATAACGTCACCGCCTCTATGGGCGGGATCGCTTTGTCGAATAAATCTCCTGCAATCAACACCGCATCGGGACGCACTTGCGCAACGTCATGCACGAGTTGTTCGAGCACTTCACGTTGTTCTGCTAACATGCTCACCCCGTGCATCATCTTGCCGAGATGCCAATCTGCCGTATGAAAAAATTTCATCCCGTATTGCCCCTCGCTTCTTGTAATATACGTAAATATGCGTACTAGAAAATTTTTAAAAGAAAATTCAGGCCTGCTCCGTGTTGCCGTGTCGTGCAAAGGATGTCGTTTATCTTACCAAACAAAGGTTCGGATTGCAAGGTCTTCGGACCACTATTTTTGAAACGACCGTGCGTCCTCATACGAATCACCGATTGAAACATACAAATCGCAGGTTGTCTTTTATGCGAAAGAAAGCAAAAGGCGTTGTATCCGATAGGGGGATGGATTGCACTACGTATTTGTGCCACATGCACGTATGGTCGATGCCGTCGCTCCCTTGACAAGTCCCGCGTGTTTGCATACTATGAAAGATAAATGCATCAAATCATCGCCTCATACGAAACACATATTGAAAACATATACACAGAAAACTTCCCTTTTGCGCGAAAGCAAAAGTCATTGTATCCGATCGTTTGTATGGATTGAACTACACATTGAACTTAGGATTGAAATACAGATTCATAAAAATAACATGGTGTCGCGCGATTTTGGGTAGCCAGTGTGATCCGTCTCCCCTGCTCACGAAAACCCGTGTCCTCGCTGTACCGCAACCCGTTCCCCAACGATCGATTCTCATGCGTACATGGGGTTCAAACGACTGATTTCCACAAGAAAATCTTGCGTTTGTGCTTATCGTTCGTTCATCCCATCATCATGAGGTGACCTGCATGACCGAAATTATCCTAAACAACATCCTTTCGCCAGCGGTTTTATTCTTTGTGCTCGGACTCATTGCGGTATTCGTAAAATCCGACCTTAAATTTCCTGCAGCACTGTCCGAAACCTTGAGCATTTATTTGCTCATTGCCATCGGACTCAAAGGAGGCATCGAGCTCGCACATTACGCTTGGGATGACCTTATACGCCCCATTGGGGGGACTTTGTTGCTCGGTGTGATCATTCCGCTCGTCACATTTGGCGTTTGTAGGGGGGTGCGCATCGATCGAATAAATGCGGCTGCACTCGCAGCCACCTATGGTTCGGTAAGCATCGTGACCTATGGCGCTGCACTCGCTGTGCTGGAACACCTGAACATTTCGTACGAAACGTTCATGAACGCCATGGTCGTTATTCTCGAAAGCCCTGCAATTTTCATCTCCATTTTATTATTGCGCTATTTGGATACGCGAGGGCAATCCGATGTGCCCTCCCCCCTTGCCCCCAAAAAAGAGCTCCATTCAGGGATACGCTCTCTCCAATCGAGAAAAGCACAACAATTTTTACATATTATCAAAGAAAGTCTCGTTGGCAAAAGTATACTGCTCATGGTCGGTGCGCTGGTGATCGGATATGTCGTCCCCGAAGTTGCCGTCACAAAAATCAAACCGTTGTTTATCGATATGTATCCGAGTGTGCTCATTCTTTTTTTACTCGGAATGGGGTTGACCGCAGGAGAGCGTCTGTCCGAAGTACGGCCACTTGGCATCCGTGTCGTATTGTTGGCAACGTTTTTCCCACTCCTGTTTGGCAGTATTGGCGTGTTCATTGGGAGTTGGAGTGGTTTGTCGATCGGGGGGATGGCATTGATGGGTGTATTGGGGGCAAGTGCTTCATACATTGCCGCACCAGCAGCCATTCGGACGTCGATTCCACAGGCGAATCCTGCGATGTATTTGGGAATGTCGCTCGGCATTACGTTCCCATTTAACTTGATCATCGGCTTGCCCCTGTTTGTCCAGTTGGCGCAATGGTTGGGTGCATAAGCGCGTATGTTTTTGCGCACTTCCGCTTTCTTTGTTGGTCACACATAGAAAACCCCATCGCCTGCATCCACAGACGGTGGGGTTTTCTATGTCTCATGCGAATCGCATATGGTGTAAACTCGTGTTTCGGATT
>JAULZZ010000001.1:0-5070 GCA_032117095.1 Paenibacillus sp. | reverse complement strand
TTGTCACAAAATATTTATGAGCGTGGGGTTGATGATGCAGGGTTTGGACGTATTCGTTCTAAAGGCGATCAGGCGTTGTTTGGAGGTAGAAATACTGTAGAAATGAAGGAACAGCTTGGAGTGAAGGACAGTAGACCGTTGGCGGATTTTCTACCCACTTTGACAATAGCAGCTAAAAATTTGGCAACTGAAATGACAAACCATAACGTGAATGAAGTGGATTTACATGGAGAAGAAAGTATTACAAAAGAGCATGTGCAAAACAATTCAAGTGTACGCGATATGTTGGACAAAAGAGGAATTAAGCCGGAGAAATTGCCACCAGCAGAAGATCTAAAAAAAATTGAGCGTCGTGTAAAATCCGAAGGGAAAAAATTGGCATCAAAGGTTGGGAAATTGCCTGAACAAGGCGAGGTGAAGAAATGATTTGACGCTGAACCCGCTGAAAAGCAACTGCATGCACAGTCATAAAAACACAGCGTAGGCACAATCGGTTTTGGTCACTTGTTTGTGGCTCCGTTGCATCAAAAAATTTTATGTGCAAATTTTTACTGACACCTATGCTGTCGCAAACGGTTGGTACAATAAGGATACACGTGACGTGATAGCGGTTTAGACAGCATAAGAGGGGGAGCATTTATGTATGCATTTCTAGGAGTGATGGGAGCGCTGGGCTTCATCGTTGGATTGGGAGGTGCACTCCTGACAAAAATCGGAAAGGGAAAGAATGCGAAGAAATGGTTGATAGGGTCTGCGGTCTGCTTCTTCATATTCATTGGAGCTGCTTTCGGTGAACCATCAACAAAAACGAACGACACAGCAGTGGTGGACAATACACCAAAAACAGAAGTATCAAGCACAGAGTCAAAGCCAGTTGCCGTAGGAAAAAAATCAGAACCTGCAGCTGCTCGAGTTGAAGAAAAGTCAAATGCAATCGAAGAGGGAATGTACAAAGTAGGGTCGGAGCTACCCGCTGGCGAATATGTGCTGATCACAGATTCGCAGGGATATTTCCAAATAGACCAAGATAGTACTGGAGAAATGGAGAGCGTTCTATCGAATGGTGTTTTTACTAACCGAAGCATTATCACCGTAAAAGATGGTCAGTATATCACATTCAAAAGTGCTACGGCTTATCCTTACAAGAAGGCGCCTAAGTATGAGCCAACGGACAACATCCTAGAGTCAGGCATGTATAAAGTCGGTCACGATTTGAAACCTGGTGAATATAAGGTTACTGCTGAAGGCCAAGGATATATGGAAGTCGCTAAAAATAGCACGCACCAGATAGACAGTGTTCTGAGCAATGATATTTTCAGTGGTCAGAAATATATCAAGGTGAAAACTGGTCAGTACATTAAATTGAATAACGCATCTTTGAAACTCCAATAAAAATAATCCCTCGGTTGATCCAAAAGCTTCACCAATACTTTGATTTTACTATTTCGAAAAGAACGGTAAGCGTCAAATAATCCCCACTTCATTCCAAGGGAAGATTACGTGACGCTTACCTTTACACACGATTTCGGACTCGATCCGCTATTTTTATGCTCATCAAAATGCCATAAAAAGCCATTTTTGAGCACAAGTAAAAATCTCTATACAAGAAAAAAACCCCGATATTTCCGGGGTTTTTCGTATGATCTGTAGTGGGCTCGAACCACTGACCCCCACCCTGTCAAGATGGTGCTCTCCCAGCTGAGCTAACAGATCATATCTCAAATCAATTCAACGTTTCTGATAATATCACCTCAGCTCATCGTTGTCAAACGCACCCTCAAACTTTTTTTCAATCCACATGGGTGCACACTCCTTGTTCGTGCACGTTTCCTGCCTTGTCCTCGTTTTATTTGACATGCCCCTGCATTCATGCGACAATACGGGGGAGATTCCAATCACGCTTTCACAGCCCATCCCCAGCGAAAAGGCTACGCCTTTGGGCCTCGGAGAAACCACCTTTGTGTATCGGGTTTTGATCTATCTGTGATTCGGATGAATAGCGCACCTTTAAGGACAGCCCTGTGAGGCTGGCAAGGTGGACGACATGCATATGTTTTGCCCTGACGACGTCGCACGCAGTGCGTGTACGGCGTACGCGTGGCGTACATGGACGATGGACTTCCCTTGTGACTCCTTTCGATGCGATGGCGAGAGGAGTTTTTTCGTGTGTGCGGACAACAGGCGCATCGGGCGATAGAGGAGGAAAAGACAATGACACCACCGCGTGTCGTGATGGATGCCGCATTGGTGCGCCGTGCCTTGACACGCATCGCGCATGAGATTTTGGAACGCAACAAGGCGATCGACGCGTGTACGTTTGTGGGCATTCGCACACGGGGCATTTATTTGGCGCAGCGCATTGCCGAGACGATCGCAGCACTCGAAAGCATCCGCATCCCTGTCGGCGAGCTAGACATTACGCAGTATCGCGACGACGTCCAACGCGCGGGCATGCCACACACCACCGGCGTGCGTGGCGATGTCACAGAGAAGACGATCGTATTGTTCGACGACGTATTGTACACCGGACGCACCGTCCGCGCAGCGATGGACGCCCTCGTCGACGTCGGACGACCACAGTCCATCCAACTCGCCGTACTCATCGACCGTGGACATCGCGAATTGCCGATCCGTCCGGATTACGTGGGTAAAAACATCCCCACCGCCAAAAGTGAGGCGATCGCCGTGCACCTCAGTGAAGTCGACGGCACAGACGCCGTGACGATCATCCAAGAAAGGGGCGAACCGCGATGACCGCCATCCCACATTTCCTCGGCTTACGAGGCATCCCCAAAAGCGAACTGTCCGCATGGTTGGCACGTATTGCCTACTGGGATGACCTCGTGTCCACCGGACAACCCATCCCACCGCCCGCCAACCCTAAATTTATCGCCAACTTATTTTTCGAAAACAGCACACGCACCCGTTTTTCCTTTGAGGTGGCACAACGTCGGTTGGGGCTACACGTCTTGAACTTCTCGCCCACCGCATCGAGTGTCCAAAAAGGCGAGTCCATTTCCGACACCGTCAAGACGTTCGAGGCGATGGGCATCGATGCGGCCGTCGTGCGCCTAAAACCCGAAGGCGTGTTACACAAGCTCGTCGAACACACAAAAATACCGCTCATTAACGCCGGCGATGGCAACCACGAGCACCCGACCCAAGCGTTGCTCGATTTATACACATTGTCCCGACATTTTGGCTCCCTTGCCGGCTTACGCGTGGCCATTATCGGGGACATCCAGCACTCACGCGTGGCCCGCTCCAATGTGTGGGCATTACAAACGATGGGAGCGCACGTCGTGTTTTGCGCCCCGCCGACGATGCGTGCCACGACATTCGACGCAGACGTTCCCTACGTGACGATAGACGAAGCGATCCAATCCGATGTCATCATGATGCTACGCGTCCAGCTCGAACGGCACGAGGGCGATGTGTTTTCCACCCGCGAAGCGTATCGCGAGGCATACGGCTTGACGACGGCACGGTTTGCCAAAGCACCCGCACACACCGTCATCTTGCACCCTGCACCAGTCAATCGGGACGTAGAGATCGACGACGCCTTGGTAGAGTGTGCGCAGTCGCTTATTTTCACCCAGATGAAGCACGGCGTCCCGACACGCATGGCGGTGTTGGAGCGGGCACTGTCCCTGACGTAGTAGTACGCACGTACGCCAAGCAGGCCTCGCATCAACAGGACGCATCACCGACAAAAAGGGGCGAACAACGTGGGAATATGGATTACACACGGCACGGATGCATACGGCGCACCGCTTGCCATACAGATCGAAGGCGATAAAATCGCACAATGCACGCATGAGCCGGTTACGCCAGCGCAACGTGCGGGTCACACACACATCGATGCAGGGGGACGACTGCTCAGTGCGGGTTTTTTGGACATGCACGTCCATTTGCGCGAACCAGGGTTGAGCCACAAAGAAAGCATCGCCACCGGCACTTTGGCAGCAGCGCGCGGGGGATTTACGACCGTCGCCTGCATGCCCAACACCGCCCCCGTGCTCGATGACGCTGCGATCGTCCAACAGCTCCAAGCAAAAATCGCAGCCGAAGCGCACGTACGGGTGTTGCCCTACGGATGCATTACGATCGGCCAACAAGGAGCCGTGCGCACCGACTTTGCTGCACTCAAAGCAGCCGGCGTCATCGGCTTTACCGATGATGGTGTGGGCGTGCAGTCGTCTGCCATGATGCAAGCAGCCATGGTCGCCGCCCACCACGTGGACATGCCCATCGTAGCGCATTGTGAAGACGATGCGCTCGCCAAACCGCACGGTGCGGCCGTGACCCTCGGCACGTACGCCCAGCGTCACGGGCTGCCAGGCATTTCCAATGCATCCGAAGCGATCCACATCGCACGCGATGCGTTGTTAGCCGAACAAACACACGTGCATTACCACGTCTGTCACGTCTCCACAGAACAATCCGTCCGCCACATTCGACTCGCCAAAGCGCACGGCGTGCGCATCACCGCCGAAGTATGTCCGCATCACCTGCTCCTCTGCGACGAGGACATCCCCGACGTCTGGGACGGCGCATGGAAGATGAATCCTCCTTTGCGGACGAAGCGCGATGTCGAGGCGATGGTCGCTGCCGTCGAGGATGGGACGATCGACTGCATTGTCACCGACCATGCGCCCCATGCCGCCGCCGAAAAAGCGTTGCCCATCGGACAAGCGCCCTTCGGCATTGTCGGGCTCGAAACGGCGTTTCCCTTGCTATATACCCATTTTGTCCGTACAGGACGATGGACGCTTTCTTTTTTACTCGAACGGATGACCGCGATTCCAGCACGCATTTTTCGCCAGCCGACGGGGCGTCTCGCCGTAGGGGCCCCCGCAGACCTCACGATTGTCGACGTGCAACACCCGCACCCGATCGATGTGAATACGTTTGCCAGCAAAGGACGGAGCAGTCCGTTTCAGGGGTGGTCGTGTTATGGGTGGCCGGTATGGACGATGGTCGCAGGACGAGTCGTTTGGCAAGACGATGCATTTTAAGGGGGAACGTACACGATGACAACGGCAAAACTCGTGCTCGAAGACGGCACAT